>CAZCEG010000108.1:0-7567 GCA_964497275.1 uncultured Oceanicaulis sp. | reverse complement strand
CACCTTGTAGGCTATACCGACCGCGACCTGACCGGCCTTGCAGGGGCCGAACGCGCCTTCGATGCAGAGCTGAATGACGGGTCTGGCCGCCCGGTCAGCCTCTCCATCCATCTGGGCGTACAGGATGCGCTCGAAACCGTGCTGCGTGAGCGCATGGCGCGCTATTCGGCGCAAGGCGCGATGGCGGTGCTGATGCGGGTGGGGACGGGCGAGATCATCGCGCTTGCCTCCCTGCCGGACTACAACCCCAATCAGGCGGGCGCCGTGGAATCCAATCTGCGCTTCAACCGCCCGGTGCAAGGGGTTTACGAGCTCGGCTCGGTGTTCAAGCCGCTTACCCTTGCAGCCGGCATCGAGTCTGGCGCGGTGCGTCTGGACGACACGTTTGATGCTACTGCGCCAATCCAGATCGGCTCGCACCGCATCCGCGATTTCCGCCCGCAGAACCGTGTTCTCAATGCGCGCGAAGTGATCATCCACTCCTCCAATATCGGGGCGGCCCGCATGGCCGAACGCATGGGCGGGGAGACGCTGATCAATTTCTACGCCGAGCTGGGCCTCTTTGAGCGCCCGCCGCTGGAACTGGTGGAAACCGGTCAGCCCATGCTGCCTGCCCGCTGGGGCCGCGCTGAGGTGATGACGGCCTCCTTCGGCCATGGCTTCAACGTGACGCCGGTGGCGCTGGCGGCGGCCTATGCTGCGCTCGGCAATGACGGCATCTACACCCCGCCCACCTTACGTCCTGTCGGCCCCGGTGACATCGTCACGCAGGTGCCGGTGATGAGCTCTGCCACGGCTGCACAGGTGCTGGGCGTGATGCGCGCCTCGGTGGCGGGTGGTCAGGCAGACGTGCCGGGTCTTGGCATTGCCGGCAAGACGGGCACCGCCCAGCGCATCGTCAATGGCCGCTATCAGGTGGGCAATGTGCTGACGAGCTTCGTTGGCCTCTTCCCGTTCGATGACCCGCAATACGTGCTGGTGGTCAGCCTTGATCAGCCGCGCCCGATCCGCGAGACCCATGGCTTCAACACGGCAGGCTGGAACGCGGCGCCGACCGCGGGCGAGATCATCGAACGCATCGCGCCCATGCTCGGCGTGGGCTTGCGTGAGGCTGATCCGGGCGCACGCGTGCAGACGGTGGCGCGCCTGTTCGTGCCGCGTAGCCCTGTGCGGGCCGGGCCGGAAGAACCGGTCGAGATTGCCGAGGTGGAGGCTGACCGATGAGTGCGACACGCCGCCTTGGCGATATCCTGCCAGCTGGTGTCAGCATTGCAGCGGCGCTGGCTGACCTGCAGGTGACAGGCCTTGCTCTGGACAGCCGGGCGGTCAGGCCCGGCTTTGTCTTTGCTGCGCTGCCGGGCGTTACCACGCATGGCCGCGCCTTTATCGGCTCTGCGATTGCCGCAGGTGCGGCTGCCATTCTCGCCGAGCGCGGCACGCGCGCCGACGTGCCAGTGATCGAGGTGGATGATCCCCAAGAGGCGCTGGCCCACATGGCCGCGCGCTTCTACCCGCGCCAGCCGCGTCATATCGCCGCCATCACCGGCACCAATGGTAAAAGCTCGACGGTAGAGTTCCTGCGCCAGATCTGGGCAAGTGCGGGCTATGAGGCAGCGGCGCTTGGCACGCTGGGGGTCACGCGCGCCTCTGGCCGCACCGATGTCGGCTATACGACGCCGGATGCCATTGCGCTGCATGCTGCGCTCGATGCGCTGGCAGGCGAGGGCGTGACCCATCTGGCCATGGAGGCGTCCAGCCATGGCCTCAAGCAGCGCCGCATGGACGGGGTGAAGATCGCGCTCGCAGGCTTCTCCAATCTCACCCAGGACCATCTCGATTATCACCCGGATTTTGAGGACTATTTTGAGTCCAAGGCCCGCCTGTTCGATGCCCTGCTGCCCGAAGGCGCGCCTGCCGTGATCACGGTCGATGGCGAGTGGGGGCAGGCCGTGGTGCGCCGCGTCGAGGCGCGCCGCCAGCTTGTATTCTCGGTCGGCTGGAGCGGGCGCGATCTGCAGCTGCGCGAGATCACGCCGACAGCGGCCAACCAGCATGTACGCTTCACCTATAAGGGCGAGGAACATGCCCTGACCCTGCCGCTCATGGGCGAGTTTCAGGCCAATAACGCGTTTCAGGCGGCCGCCATGGCGATTGCCGGAGGCATGGAGCCCGGCGCGGTATTTGCCGCGCTGACGACGCTCAAGGGCGTTGCCGGGCGGCTGGAGCTGGCAGGCGTCACGCCTGCAGGTTCGCCCGTCCTCATCGATTACGCGCACACGCCTGACGGGCTCGACAAGCTTTTGCGCGCCGCACGGCCGCATACGGCGGGCAAGGTCGTCGTGGTCTTTGGCGCGGGCGGGGACCGTGATCCGACAAAACGCGACAAGATGGGCGCGGTGGCACAGGCGCTCGCCGACCGGGTGATCGTCACCGATGATAATCCGCGCTCTGAAGAGCCCGCCACCATCCGCGCCGCAATCCTGAAAGGCGCGCCCGGCGCCATCGAGATTGGCGATCGTGAGCAGGCGATCCGCACAGCGATTGAAGGCCTAGAAGCCGGAGACACGCTGCTGGTCGCAGGCAAGGGCCATGAGACCGGCCAGACCATCAAGGGCGTCGTCCATCCGTTTGATGATGGCGAGGTGGTGCGGCGTGTGATCAGCGAGATGAAGACGGCGTCAGCGGGCAAAGGGGGAGGCCGGTGATGAGCGGTCCTTTATGGACAGGCTGGGAGGCAGCGCGCGCAACCGGCGGGCGTCTCGTCGGCGCAGAGGACTGGAACGCGACCGGCGTTTCCATTGATACCCGCACGCTGGAGCCGGGCGATCTCTTCGTGGCGCTCAAAGACCAGCGCGACGGCCATGATTTCGTGCCCGCAGCCGAAAAGGCTGGCGCTGTCGCTTCCATCGTCGCCCGTGAGGATGCAGGCACCGGCCCGCGCCTTGTGGTGCCGGACGTGCTGGAAGCGCTGCAAAGGCTCGGCGTCGCCGCCCGCGAACGCAATGTGGCGCTGCGCGTCGGGGTGACAGGTTCGGTCGGCAAGACGTCCGTGAAGGAGGCCATTGCGGCGGTGTTCCGCGCGGCTGGCCGCGCGCATTCCTCGGTCAAGTCCTACAACAATCATTGGGGTGTGCCGCTGACCCTGGCGCGCATGCCGAAAGATACGCAGCGCGCCGTCTTCGAGATGGGCATGAACCATGCCGGCGAGATCGCGGCGCTGACAACGCAGGTCCAGCCTCATATCGCGCTCATCACCCGCATTGCGCCTGCGCATCTGGAAAATCTCGGCTCGATGGAAGCGATTGCCGATGCCAAGTCGGAAATCTTCACCGGCCTTGCGCCCGATGGCGTGGCGGTGATTCCGGCAGATTGCGAGTTTGCGCCGCGTCTGTCGGCCCATGTCAGCCAGAGCGGTGCGGCCTTCCTTCTTGAATTTGGCCGCGCGCCGCATGCGGCTGTGCGTGTGCTCTCATGGGAAGACGGCCCGGAGAGCGGCTCTGGCCGGTTTGACGTGATGGGAAGGCTTGTAAACCTCACAATCCCTGCGCCCGGCGGGCATCAGGCGATGAATGCGGCCGCCGTGATGGCGGTCTGTGTCGCAGCGGGCATCGAGGCGGGGCTGGTGGCCGATACGCTGTCGAAGCTTGGCGCGCAGGCGGGCCGGGGCGCGAGCTTCGACGTCAGGCTGGACGCAGGTGGCCGGGCGCGCATCCTTGATGACAGCTATAACGCCAATCCGGTGTCCATGGCGTCTGCAATCGCCACGCTTGGCCGTCATCAGCCTGCGGGCAAGGGCCGCCGCCTGGCCGTGCTCGGCGAGATGCTGGAGATCGGCGAGACGTCAGCGGAGCGTCACCGGGAACTCGCTGCCCAGCTGGCTGCAGCCGGTGTGAGTGAGGTCATTGGCGTCGGCGCGATGATGGAGCACATGATCGCAGCTCTGCCCTCCTCGGTATCAGGAACGCTTGTGCGTGTCCCCGAAAAGGCCCTCGAAGCCCTCTCCGGCCGACTGCGCGATGGCGATGTGGTGCTGATCAAGGGCTCCAACGCATCGGGCGTTCATAAAGTAGTCGCAAGTTTGCGGAACGGTGCCGCCACTACTCCCGTCAAAGGCTGATTTTCGCCATGCTCTATTACCTGTTTTCCCAGCTTGCTTCAGACTTCATCGTCTTCAACGTCGTCAACTACCTCACCTTCCGCACAGGTGCGGGCCTGATCACCGCCTTCATCGTGGCGATCCTGATCGGCAAGCCCTTCATCGCCTGGCTGAAGACCAAGGGCTCCCAGCCCATCCGTACCGATGGCCCGGAATCCCATGTGCTCACAAAGGCAGGAACCCCCACCATGGGCGGGTTCATCATCCTGATCGGCATCCTGATCGGCACGCTGCTCTGGGCGGACCTCTCAAACCCCTATATCTGGGTTGTGCTGCTCGTCACGGCGGGCTTTGGCGGCATCGGCTTCATCGATGACTGGCGCAAGGTGACCAAGCGCTCCAGCGCAGGCATTTCCGGCAAGGCAAAGCTCGCCCTGCAATCGGTCGTCGCGCTGATCGCGGTCATCTGGATGACCGAGCTTCTCTCCAGCGCGCCCAATGTGCCAGACGGGTTTGCCACCTCCATCGCCGTGCCCTTCTTCAAGGATGTGCTGATCCCGCTGGGCTACGGCTTCTTCCTCTTTGGCCTGATCGTAATCGTCGGCGCGTCCAATGCGGTGAACATCACTGACGGGCTCGATGGCCTCGCCATCGTGCCGGTGATGATCGCGGCGGCCTCGTTCGGCTTCATCGCCTATTTCGTCGGCTCGGCGGTCTATTCCAACTATCTGTTCCTGAATTTCACCCCCGGCACGGGCGAGCTTGCCGTCATCTGCGGGACCATCCTTGGCGCAGGTCTGGGCTTCCTCTGGTACAATGCGCCCCCCGCCATGGTGTTCATGGGCGATACCGGCTCGCTCTCGCTCGGCGGCGCGCTTGGCACCATTGCGGTGGCGGTGAAGCACGAGATCGTGCTGGCCATCATTGGCGGCCTCTTCGTGCTCGAAGCCCTGTCGGTGATGATCCAGGTGGCGAGCTTCAAGCTGACGGGAAAGCGCGTCTTCCGCATGGCACCGATCCACCACCATTTTGAAAAAATGGGCTGGGCAGAACCCACAATCGTGATCCGCTTCTGGATCATCGCCGTGGTGCTCGCCCTTATCGGTCTTTCCACCCTGAAGCTGAGGTAGGCATCGCGTCATGATCCCGGTCCGCGCCTATGAGGGACGCCGCGTTGCGGTGTTCGGCCTTGGCCGCACCGGGATCGCGGCTGTGCGCGCCCTGCAGGCGGGCGGCGCGGAGGTGTCTGCGTGGGACGACAATGAGGCTGCCCGCGAGGCAGCCCTGAAGGCAGGTCTCGAGCTTGATGATCTCAACCGGCGCGACTGGGGCGATATTGCTGCTCTGGTGCTCTCTCCGGGCATTCCGCTCACCCATCCGGCCCCCCATCGCATGGTATCGCTGGCGCAGGCGGTAGGCGCGCCGGTGCTGGGCGATATGGAGCTGTTTGCACAAGCCATTGCCGATGTGCCGGACGTGCGGGTTATCGGCATTACCGGCACCAACGGCAAATCGACCACCACCGCACTGATCGGCCATATCCTCAAAGCCGCAGGCCTTGATGTGCATGTCGGCGGCAATATCGGTGAGGCGGTGCTGGGGCTTGCCCCGCCGCGCGCTGGCGCGATCTACGTGCTGGAGCTCTCTTCCTATCAGCTGGACCTCACCGCGTCGCTTCGCTGCCACGTCGCGGTATTCCTGAACCTGACCCCTGACCATATCGACCGTCATGGCGACATGGAGGGGTATCTGGCCGCGAAGCTGCGTATCTTTGCCGGGCAGGAGCGCGGCGATGCGGCCATCATTGGTGTCGATGATGTCCATACCGCTGGCGTGTGCACGCGGCTGAAAGCCGATCCTTCGCGCAATGTCATCCCGATCTCCAGCCAGCGCCTCGTCTCTGACGGGGTCTATGCGCTGGCGGGCAGGCTCTATGACGATACCGACCGCAAGGGTGCCCGCATGGTGATGGACCTGTCGCGCGCGCCAGCCCTGCCGGGCAGTCACAATGCCCAGAATGCCGCTGCCGCCTATGCAGCCGTGCGCCAGCTGGGGGTCAGCAGCACCGATGCCGTAAGGGCGATTGCGAGCTTTCCCGGCCTGCCCCACCGGCAGGAGCGGGTGGGCGAGGCGGGCTCGCTCGTCTTCATCAACGATTCCAAGGCGACCAATGCCGAAGCCGCCGCACAGGCGCTCGGCTGCTATCACGATATTTTCTGGATCGCAGGCGGTCAGGCCAAGAAGGGCGGGATCGAGACGCTCGCCCCCTTCTTCCGCCGTATCCGCAAGGCCTATCTGATCGGGCAGGATGCAGGCCTGTTGCAAAAGCAGCTTGGCCCCTCCGTGCAGAGCGAAATCTCCGGCACGCTGGAAACGGCGCTGCAGCACGCCGCCGTGGACGCCGCCGATAGCGGGCTGCGCCGTCCGGTCGTGCTGCTCTCGCCAGCCTGTGCCTCCTTCGACCAGTTCAAGAGCTATGAGCATCGCGGCGACGTGTTCCGCGCTGCCGTTCAGAACCTACTC
This sequence comes from uncultured Oceanicaulis sp., assembly GCA_964497275.1. Taxonomy (GTDB): domain Bacteria; phylum Pseudomonadota; class Alphaproteobacteria; order Caulobacterales; family Maricaulaceae; genus Glycocaulis. The sequence continues at coordinate 948 of CAZCEG010000108.1, read as the reverse complement.
AAGCGCGCCATGGAGGGCAAGAGCTGATGAATTCTGCCCGCTTTTCTCCCACCCGTCTGTGGCATGGCATAGACCAGACCCTGCTCTTCACGATTGCGGGCCTGCTGGTGGTCGGGCTGACCCTGTCGCTCGCGGCAAGCCCTGCTGCGGCCGAGCGCCTGCGCCTCGATGATCCGTTCTATTTCGTCTACCGCCATATATTCTTTGCCGTGTTGTCGGTGATCGTGCTGATGGTGATGGCGGCCTTGACCCAGCGCGGGGCGCGCCGGTTTGCCGGGATCGCGCTGTTGGTGAGCGTGCTGGGCCTGATCGCAGTGCCCTTCATCGGCTATGAGGTGAACGGGGCGGCGCGCTGGCTGCGCGCGGGCGGGTTCTCCTTCCAGCCATCCGAGCTCTTCAAGCCTGCCTTCATTGTGATTGCCGCCTGGCTCTTCTCCGAGGAAAGCAAGGGCGCGCCGGTGCCGGGCCGCCTTATCGCGGTGGCGATGTATCTTGTCGGCGTGGCCTTCCTCATCACCCAGCCTGATTTCGGTCAGACCCTGCTTCTGACCGTGATCTTTGGTGCGATGCTGTGGGCGGCCGGTCTCTCCTGGCTGCACACGCTTGTGCTCGGTTCGCTCGCAGCAGGCGGCGCAGCAGGCGCGTACTTCCTCCTCGGCCATGTGCGCGACAGGGTCGCCGCCTTCCTCACCCCCTCCGGTACGGGCGGGCCGACCCAGACCGACATGGCCGTCAACGCGATCAGCCGGGGCGGGTTTACCGGTGTCGGCCCCGGTGAGGGCGAGGTGAAGCGCTATCTGCCAGAGGCGCACACCGATTTCGTGTTCGCGGTGTTCGCCGAGGAATTCGGCCTGCTGGGCGTGTTCCTGATGGTCGGCCTGTTCGCCGTGCTGCTGTGGCGCGCCTTCGCGATCAGCGCCGCGGCGGCGGCCGCCGATCGCGTGTTTG
>CAZCEG010000107.1:0-7591 GCA_964497275.1 uncultured Oceanicaulis sp. | reverse complement strand
GCTACCGGCGTCTGACGAAGTTTGAACGTCTCGAGTTCATCGTTGAGCGCTTCCAAGCGGGCGACCGGCCAGTCCTCGCCTGAGCCGGTCCACAGTGTTTCAAACCAGCGCTCAGCCTGTGAAACGAACTCCGGCGCGTCAACCAACGCTCCAAACTCGTGATTATTCTCCATTCCGCCAGATGTCAGGTTTGCGGACCCAAAGATGCAGGCTCGCCCCGGCGCGATGAAGGCCTTCGCATGCAGTCCAGAGAGCGCACGGATACGCGAGCCCTGATTGGCGAGATGCAAGATCGCCGTCAGGTCATGCACTCCACTGACCATATCCTGGAACGAGAGGCGGGTGAGGACCCGCGCGGGGGTTCGAGCACGATCTGGGAACAGGGTTGATATCGTGCGTAGCTTCAAAAACGGACACGCCACATCCAGCGCAACGCCAGCCGAAGCCAGATCGCGGATGTGATCAGACCAACGCTCTGAAATCGGTGATGCCGCCATGTCCGTCCCCGCAACCCTTTGACGGGCAGGCTATCGCCATACTTGCGCCTCGCGCAATCTTTACGCGACCCGCACCTCGGGCTTCAGCGCGGCTTCGCTGTTGATAGCTTTCAGGATGGGGCCAAGGCTGTCGAGGCGCGGATTGCCCTGCGCGCTCAGCATACGCATCAGGCTCTTGCGGGGTGTGCCGGTCACCGCTTCGAGACGCTCAAAGCCGATGGTAGCCTTCACATAGTCGCGCAGCATGGCCTTCGCGGTCGGGACATCGCCCTCCACGAGCGCATCCAGCGCCTCGGCATAGAGCGCAGCACGAAAAGCGGGATCACGCTCGGCGCGTGCCTTGATGGTGGCCTTGAAATCACGGGTCAGGGGCATGCTCGCCTCACTCAGCTCTTCTTCTTCGTCGTGGTCTTCGATCTGGCCTTGGCCTTGCGGGCCCTGTACTCGGCCCACATCACCTTGGCGCGGTCGATATCTGTCTGCTGACGCGTCTTCGTACCTCCGCAGAGCAGGATGACCAGAGTCTCGCCATCCTGCCCGAAATAAACCCGGTAGCCGGGGCCGTAGTCGATGCGCAGCTCCGCCACGCCCTCCCCCAAGGCTTTCAGATCACCGCCGCCCAGTTCGAGCCGGGTCAGCGCGCGCGTCACGCGGGCCGCTGCGCGAGCCTCAAGTCCGTGAAACCATGCCTCGAACGGCGCTTTGCCGTCGGCGTCCTCATAGACCGTGATGGATCGCGGCTTCGCCTCACGTGTCATATTGGTATCCTATACGTTACCATTTTGCAAGCGGATTGCATCCGAGCAGTCGAGCATCCTATTCACCCCGAAACATGTGGTCGGCGTTCAGCGCGGTGGCGAGATAAGGAGAAAAGCCCGACAGCATCACGCTCACCGCAACCAGATCGCGCATTTCGACCTCTCGAAGCACTGAGTCAGGATTGCCTCCATGACCAAATCCGGGGTAGTCCGACCGAAATCCCCATAGATTGCCCAGCACCGACCTGACGGAGCCGTGTGGCCACTCATTCATGTCGTGACAAAGCTGGCCGAGCGTACGCCCGTGCCGTCCAATGGAGACACCCCCCAGCCCCTCAGCGAGATTAAATTGCTTTTGAAGTGCAGTTTTGATCCGGGCAGGCGACGGATCGTCGTTCAAGTCGCGGAACGCTTCCTCAAACTCCCGCAACAGGCTCGCCAAGTGGGCATCCGTTTGGCAGTGCTCGCGAAGGTCGCGGATCAGCATTGCAAACACGCCCGGCAGCGAAGGACACAGCTTTAACGGTCGCCTCAACTCATAACGCAAACTGTATGTTTCGATAAAATCCCTGATGCGAATGAAGTGCCTATTGGAGAAATCTTCACCGAACTCGTTGACGACCTCTAATGACGCTTCCAGAGCGCTGAGGGCATCGGTTTCACTGACGATCACCTTAGCCAGTTCCCGGCTCAGAGTTTGTCGCGCGCGCTTCGGGTCATTCAAGACCAACTCACGGTGAGATCGCTGCGCATCAAACTCGGCTAGCGTTTCCTGATAGCGTCGTTCAGCCGCAATCCATTCCGGATCAGTAAGCTTGCCGTCGTCGTCATAGGCCTCAGCCGGTGGTTCAGGGTCATCGCCTGGCGGTGTTGGCTTGGGAACCAGCGCCCGGAAGAGCTCAACCGCACAGCTGTCGCCGTGCTCGGGATGGCGTATCAGCGGGCGAAAGATTTCACGCCAGACTGCTGGCCAGACTGCGATGAACTGCCCCCTCATCACAGCTCTCCCACGAAGGCGCGATGTTGGAGTGTGTTGAATAGGTTCGACAGTGTTGCTGTTGAACCGTTCAAGTGGGCGATCATACGCTCGCCTTTTTGGACAAGACGCGCGAACTCTTCTTGATCGTTCAACGGCGGCAGTACCACCTTGATAGACCGGACATCATCGAAATTAAGCCCTGCTTTCACCGCTTCTCGATTCCGCTTCATCACGAAATGTTGGCCGGAAGGACTTGCAATTGCCGCAGACAGGAAGCGCGGGACGAAATCGTTCGAACTCATAACAACCAGGTGCTGGTTTATGTGCGCTGGCCCAAGATCATCGGGAACCACCGCAGTTCGTCCGAGATCAGCGGTAATGCTCATCAGCACGTCACCCGGAGCGACCGCCGTACGACGGGCCTCCGCGTTTTCCGGAGCGGAAACATAAGCAAGGTCATTTCGGTCAAAGGAATCTCGCCGAACGTTTTGAATCCTAATGAACGCAGACCCAGAGTCTGCATAGTACTTTGCCCAGCCACGAGAGCCGCTTGTCAGGCGCGTAAGATGATCTCCAAGTTCAACAACTGGCAAATCTGAGCGCTCCTGCCGCCAATCGCCGAACATAGACTGAAACAGAGATGAACTGAACTTGCTAGCTATAACAACGCTCTGCTCCCGCGCCCGCCGCAGCGCATCCGCTTTGTCGAGGATCGCCGCGATCCGCTTCTGCTCGTCGAGGGGCGGGAGGGGGACTTGAATCAGCCCAACGTCTGCGGGCCTTGCTCGAAGCAATGAACCGCCTACCCCCGCGACCGTCTGCATGAACTGGGCATGGAAGTCATCAGACAACAGGAAGTGGCGCAGGAAGTTCGGGTCGAACTTGTTGGTTCGGACGACTATCCATTCGCCGGAGCCGATCTGTCGATGCCCGCGTTCTTGGGGCACCACCCAGCAGCGTCGTATGTGCGGGACGATGCGCGCAAGAAGAACGTCACCGGGCTGCACGGCCTTCTTGCTCGATCCAATGTCCGCACCGCTAACGATTTCAGCCTCCCCGCTATCATACGCGGGGATGCTGAACAGCTCGAACGTCTCTTCGACGAACTTCTTGGGATCGACGCTCGGATTCCTCTTGGGAAAGAACTCCCCCAATGCCACCATCGGCCAGCTCACCGCAGCATCTCCTCAAGCTCGGTCAGGCCTTGCGCGATCTCGGTCTCGATCTGGCGCAGCTGTGCGATAATCGCCTCTGGCGGATCGTACTCGACCGCCTCGTGCTGCACCTCCTTGTAGCGGTTGAGCGAGAGGTCATAGCCCGCCGCCGCGATCTCCTCCTTCGGCACGCAGAAGCTTTGCGCAGTGCGGGCCCGGTCCAGCTCTGACGCGGTGCGCAGTGACCAGCGCAAGAGCACGTCGGGCAGATTGTTCTTGGCGTGCTCGTCCTCGCTCAGCGCCGTTTCCGGGCATGGCCCGAGCAACTCGCCGGGCAGAAGCGCGGTGCGCTTGTCATCCAGCGAAAACCCGTCCGCCTGGACGTCATAGAACCAGACATGGTCTGTGCCGCCGATATCGGTTTTGGTGAAAAACAGGATGGCGGTTGACACCCCGGCATAGGGCCGGAACACGCCGGAGGGCAGTTTCACGACGGCATCCAGCTTGTGCTTTTCCACCAGCGTTTCGCGGATGGTGCGGTGCGCATTCGATGATCCGAACAGCACCCCGTCCGGCACTATCACCGCCGCGCGGCCACCCGTGCGCATCAGGCGCAGGAACAGAGCGAGGAAGAGCAGCTCGGTCTTCTTGGTCTTAACGATGCGCTGAAGGTCTGCCGCCGTCGCCTCATAATCCAGCGAGCCAGCAAAGGGCGGATTGGCCAGGATCAGCGAGTACGCGCCCTTGTCCTCGGCATGGTCTTCGGAAAGGCTGTCGCGATAGGTGATGTTCGGGTTTTCCACCCCGTGCAGGATCATGTTCATGGCGCCGATGCGCAGCATGGTGGTGTCGAACTCGAACCCGTGGAACAGGCCTTCATTGAAGTGCTGGCGCAGCTCCGCGTCGCTGAAAATCTCCGGATGGTGCTCGCGCAGATACTCGCCTGCCGCCACCAGGAAGCCTGCCGTGCCCGCCGCCGGATCGCAAATCACGTCCTTCGGCGTCGGTTTCACCATCTCCACGATGAGCTGGATGATGTGACGCGGGGTGCGGAACTGCCCGTTCTGTCCGGCACTCGCGATCTTGGCGAGCATGTATTCGTACACATCGCCCTTGGTGTCGCGGTCATCCATCTTCACCTTGTCGAGGAGGTCGACGACCTTCGCCAGCAGGGCCGGGCTGGAAAAGCCCAGACGGGCATCTTTCATGTGCCGGGAATAGGCCGTGCCGTTGCCGTTCATCTCGCGCAGATATGGGAAGACATGCCGGTCCACGATCTCGAACATGCGCACCGGCTCAAACCCCTTGAAGCGGGACCAGCGCATATCCTCGTAAGGCACGCCCTGCTCGTCCGCGCCCTCCGGGAAGTAGCGCCGCGCGATGGGCTTGTTCAGCGTAGTGGCCTTCTTCTCTTCGAGCGTCTGTAGCTCGTCGAGGCGCTTGATGAAGAGCAGGTAGGTGATTTGCTCGATCACCGAGAGCGGGTTGGATACCCCGCCGGACCAGAACGCGTTCCATATCTGATCGATCTGGCTCTTGATCTCTCCGGTCACCATCGTGGCGCACCTCCCCCTTGCTTATGCTGGCCACCATCTAGCGGACCGGCTGACCTCGAGGGAAGGCATAAGGTGTGCGCAAATCGCAGATTATGGTTCTGCCGGAAGCGCGGGGGACATCGCTATGGTCAGCGCGGGCAGCATGCTTGCGGCAACACTAGGAGTTGTCAGCGGGATCGCTATCGGCACAATCGCAGCTGCCTTGAACAACAGAATGGCTGGGAAGGAACAACGCGACGATGACCGGCACACCGAACGACCTGCCGAAGTATTCCGAACTCATGCCGTTGGTAATCGAAGCGCTTCAGGCGCTGGGTGGATCAGCCTCTATCGATGAGCTGAACGAGTGGGTGGCGACCAAGCTTCAGCTGAGCGAGGCGGAGCTTGAGATAACCTACCCAAAATCTGGCGATTACGTGTTTCGCGACCGCGTCAGCTGGGCCCGCAGCTATCTGAAGCAGGCGGGATATGTCGACAACTCTCAGCGTGGCGTTTGGACCATCACTCCGGAGGGCCGACACGCCTCTTTGGAGGATATCGCCGAAGTCCCCAAGCGGGTGGTGTCGGCCTACAACCGCCGCAAGGCAAAGGAAGCGCCTGGACTGGACGAAGCCAGCGCTGAGGACCGGGACTGGAAAGAGGAGCTGCTTGAGCATCTGGGCCAGATGGCACCGGACGCGTTCGAACGCTTGTGTCAGCGCATCTTGCGCGAGAAGGGCTTCACTAAGGTCGAGGTAACCGGACGTGGCGGCGATGGCGGAATAGACGGTCAGGGTGTCTTGCGCGTCAATCTCCTGTCGTTCCAGGTGATCTTTCAAGCCAAGCGCTGGAAAGGCTCCGTGGGCGCGAGCGTCGTTCGCGATTTCCGAGGGGCGATGATTGGACGGGCAGACAAGGGCCTGATCATGACGACCGCGCGCTTCACCACCGAGGCCAGCCGGGAAGCAACGCGTGACGGCGCGCCTGCCATTGACCTCGTTGATGGCGAGGATTTCTGCGAACTGCTCAAGGAAATCGGCCTAGGCGTCCGTGTAAAGATGGTCGAGGAAGTAGAAGTGGCTGCCAGCGACCTTGCGGAAATCTGAAAACCAAACAGCAATCCATGCCAATGACTCTATAACGCTGCCAGGCGCGCTTGGCGGGTTTGGGCTACCTGACCAGCACCGGACACAGGAATGCTCGCCAGCGAGCGATATAGAGTCACTGGCGAGCATTCCGGTCTGCGAGCTCCGCTAAACCGTCTGGTTCTTGCCCGAGGCCGCACGGTGGGCCTTCACGATCTCGAACTCCTCCTCGGTCACGACCCGGTCGAAGACGCCCAGCAGAGCCGGAGCGTCCTCATGGGTGCCGATATACTGCTCCAGCCACATCCGGAGCAGAGGCGCGAGCTCGATGTTGAACAGGCCGGAGAGCTGGACGAGCTTCTCGATGGGCACGCGGCTGCGCCCTGAGCGCCATTGCGAGAGGATGTTCGGCTTCTGATAGCCGAGCCTCGAGGTCAGATCATTCGCCTGCCAGCCCCGGCTGGCGAGCAGATCGTCAATCCGCTCGTCGATCCACATGGCTAGCTCGTAGCCAGGGCCGGTTTCCTTGTCGCCGGGTGGACGGCCTGCTCCTTGACGAGGTCCGCCCTTGCCCTTGATGCGGTTGGGTGCGTTGTAGGTCATCATCTCATCCTTTGGTGCTTTATATCGCGCCATGACCGCTCCGCTATACCGCTTCCATGGCCCGCAACGCATCGCGCCGCTGATGACCTGAGGCTGTCATCCACCGGAGCAGATCGAGATGCTCATCCGTGATGGCGGCAAGCTCGATCCCGGCGCGTTTCATCCGGGCAAGAAGCGCATGCGCCTCGGGGCGCATACAGCGCCCAGCCAGCTCGGTCAGCGCCTTGCCTTCGACGCTCTCCGGTGAGAGCAGCTGAGCGGCCCATAGCGGAAACAGCTCTTCCGGGTGCGTGCCGGTGATCTCGGCCAGGGTGAAGATCGCTGCGGGTGGGACGGCACGCGTGCCCTCCTTCCATTGGCGGATGCCACCTTGCTGGGCATAGCCGAAGCGGCGGGCAATCTGCATGTCGTCCATGCCGGAGAGCGTGTTGAGGTTTTCAGTTAGCCAGCGCGCGATCAGCGATGCCGGAGCGGTGGTGGTGGAAGGCGTTTGAGCCTGTGTCATGGTCGTGTGTCTCTCATCTGTGTTGGTTTCCGGTGCAGCGTGATTGCTGCGACCGTCTGACCATCACGATAGAGACCGCAGGGTCCCGTTCACTTGGGAGATCGCGTCGGGCGTGATCCCTAGCAGCAAGGGGTATGGGGAGGGGTGCTGATCCGGCCCGCCGGTATGGGCGGCATTTTCCAGACGTCTGTGGTGACAGGCAGACGAAGCGGCGTTTTACCTATATCGCCTGCCTGCTCCGCCAGCCCCATACTACGCAGATAACATGCCTCTGCAGGCGTTTTGCCGCTCCGCGTTTCGCCTATACCGGCATATGGACAGCCATAAACCGCCCAAATCCCGGAACGAAGACGGGTTCTAGGCGGAAGAGCACTCCAAGGCATTGATATATATGTCTATATAGCGCCGGAGCCTGACTGGCTTCACCCCTCCCGCCTCTCCCCTACGGCACATCGCTTGCCTTTTCATCCCGCCA
>CAZCEG010000106.1:690-7670 GCA_964497275.1 uncultured Oceanicaulis sp. | reverse complement strand
GAACACATCATCAAGCGCCCGCCAGGATTCCACGGTCTCGGCGACCGGTGTCGGGGATACGAGCTCCGGCAGCTCCCCGATCAGCGCTGCCACTGATTGCTGAAGCAGATCGAGCGAAGCCATGCGCTCGGCATGCTCGTCGAGCATTTTGCCGCGGCGGCGGTCCATCGCATCGGCTTGCGCACTCAGGGCCCGCAGTGCGTCCACCTGATCACGCATCCGCGCGCCCAGCATCGGGCCGAGCTCGGGGTCAGGATGGGTACCGATCAGGGTTTGCAGCACCCAGGCGCGCAGGCGCTGCTTGTCGGCTTTCAGCTCCAGAAAGCCACTTAGCAGATCGGCTGCCACACGGCCGCGCTCCACGCGGTGCTCAGCGAGGTTGGATACCCACCACGCAACTGCGCCTTGCGCTGCAGCCAGCAGGGCAAGGCAGGAAAAGGCAACGACAAGCTGACGGGAAAACATGGCCGTAACACTCGTGGGCGCAAGGAAAGTCCACTGCGCGTCGAGATAAAGGCTGCCACCGCAAAGACAATGCGCTTGGACCCCGCTCGGGCCCTTAACCGGCAATTGTAATGCGCTGTTAATGCCGCTGCAGGGCAGATGTCATCCTCAAGGGTGGCATCGCAGTCCGATTGCGCCTATATGATCCGCATATCCTGACACAAAAACGTCATAAAAGGATTTTGCAATGCCTTTCATGCTTTTACGCACAGCGTTCTACGCGTGTGCTGGCGCTGTTGCGCTCTGCTCGGCGGTTAGTGCCCAGAGTCTCACCGGATCGGTGAGCTCAGCCAATATCACGCGCGGTGAAGGCGAGGTCGAGGCCCGCTACGGCGTCAATGACGAGGGTGCTGCCGGTTCGCGCCTCCATGTGCAGTATGGCTTCTCCGACTGGTATCGTGCCCGCGTCATCTTCGTGGCAACCGACAGGGTCGGTCAGGGTTGGCGCTATGGATCAACCGCGTTTGAAAACCATTTCCAGTGGGCGCAGGAAGGCACTGATAATGGCGGCTTCCATGGCGGGCTTCGCGTCTCCTATATCGCCGGCGCAGGCAATTCGGACGATGCCGTCGGCACCCGCCTGATCGTCACAGACCGCTTTGCCGGACGCTGGGAGTGGCGGGCGAATTTCGATGTCGGCATGCCGGTCAATGGCCGCTTCGAGGACGACGCCGAGCTGGAAATCCGCGCAAACCTCACCCGCGGCCTCGATATCAACCTTCCAGGCACCTCCTCCTGGCGCGCGGGCGTTGAAGTGTTCAGCGAGCTTGGCACCCCGAACGATTTCCTTAGCGACCGCGCCAGCGCCCATCAGGCAGGCGGGATGGTGAGCTTCGGCCTGACGGACACGATTTCCATTAGCAGCCGGGCGCGGTTCGGCCTGTCGCGAAATGCAGACGATGCCATGTTCCAGATCGCCATAGGCCGCGATTTCTAGCCACTCCGCGTTCCGATGAACTGTCCCGAACGGGATAGAATTATCTGATCAGGATTGCTTTTTCCTGTTTGCAATGGTTCCCTTCGGGCACAACAGGCCCGGGGAGGACCGCCATGAACCGTCTGCTGACCGCGCTGCTAGCGGCATTCGTCGCCAACTGTCTGTCGCTCTCGCCCGCCTCGGCGGATCCCGAAAGCCGGACCCGAATCGAATTGGCAACAGATGCCTTCGCCCAAACCATGCTGGACGAACGGCAGACGCCGGGCCTCGTGATCGGCGTTGCACGCGGCGGCGAGCCGCTGGTGATCCGGGGGTATGGCGTTGCCAATCTGGAGCACGGCGTTCCCGTCAGCGAAAACACGGTTTTCCGTATAGGATCGGTGACCAAGCAGTTCACCGCCGCCGCCATCCTGCTGCTCGCCGAGGAGGGACGCCTGACCCTCGATGACACGCTGGACACCTATCTCCCCGACTTTCCGCGCGCCAGTGAAGTGACCATCCGCCAGCTGCTGCAGCACACCTCCGGCATTGCCAATTACACCTCCCGCGAAGGCTTTATGGCCGATACTGCCCCGCTGGCGCATGATAGCGCGCGCATGGTCGCCTACATGGCCGCCGCGCCGCAGCCCTATGATTTCGACCCCGGCACGGGCTGGAGCTATTCCAATTCCGGCTACATGTTCCTCGACTACATCGCGGAGGCGGCCGCAGGGCAGCCGCTTGCCGATTTCCTGCAGGAGCGCATTTTCGCGCCCCTCGGCATGGACGACACCCAGATGGACAGTGAGGCGGAGATCGTGACCGGGCGTGCCCAAGGCTATGACGCCGCACCGGACGCACCGTCAGGCTTTACCAACGCACCCCATCTGTCGCTCAGCGTGGCAGCGGGCGCAGGCGCGATACGTTCCACGGCGCGCGATCTGCTAGTATGGACCCACGCCCTCCTGAGCGGCGACGTGCTGTCTGAGGAGAGCCTTGCCCTGATGCTGGCACCTGCCCGGCTCAATGATGGAAGCCTTGCGAGCTCCGCGCTGGAGAGCCCGCCCGCAGCGCTTTCCGGCATGGATTACGGGCTTGGCATCATGACGGGCGAGCGCGATAGCCGCCGCTTTATCGGCCATGGCGGCTCGATACCCGGCTTTAATGCCTCGCTGATCCATTACCCGGACGAGGACGTGACCATCGTGCTTCTGGTCAACACGATCGGCCCGGCCACGCGCGGTGCGCCCGTGCTGGCCGCCAGCGTGTTTGACGCGCTCGCAGACTGATCAAGACCCATAACAATCTCGAGGGGAGACACCCATGACCGCCATGCGCAAACTGCTACTGGCCACGTCCGCCGCCGTCCTGACCCTGACACCGGCAGCCATCGCGCCGGTCATGGCGCAGCCTGCGCAGGCTGCGGCGAGTTTTGACGAGGCGGCACTTGATAGCCTGCCTGCCTTCGTCGATGGCGTCATGGCGCAGCAGATCGCCTCGCGGGAGGTTGTCAGCGCCATCGTGACAGTCGTCCATCAGGGCGAGATCGTCCTCAATCGCGCCTATGGCTATGGCGATATCGAGAACCGCATCCCGGCGGACGGCGACACCACGCTCTACCGCCCTGGCTCCATCTCGAAAATGTTTACCTGGATCGCGCTGATGCAGCTGATCGAGCAGGGCCGCGTCTCGCTGGATGACGATGTGAACCAGCACATCGATTTCGAGATTGCGCCCTATGAGGGCCAGCCCATCACCATACGCGACCTCTATCAGCACACGCCCGGCATGAGCGATGTCGGCGGGTTCACCACCACCGACGAAGCGGCGCTGGTCTATCACGCTGAATGGACACGCGCGAACATTCCGGCGCGCGTCCAGCCGCCGGGTGCAGAGATCGCCTATTCCAACTGGGGCACGTCGCTTGCGGGCTACATCGTGGAGCACCTGACCGGCGAACCGTTTGCCGACTATGTGGAGCGCCACATTTTTGGCCCGCTCGGCATGACCTCCTCCACCTTCCGCGAGCCCTTGCCCGAAGGCCTGATCGATCGCATCGCCATCGGCGCCGACTATACCGATGGCCGGTTCACTGCGCGCACGTTCGACTATTATTCGATGGTGATGCCGGCAGGCTCTGCCACGGTCAGTGGCCCGGACATGGCGCGCTTCATGATGGCGATGCTGAACGGGGGCGAACTGGACGGCGCGCGCATCCTTTCCGAAGAATCCGTTGCCCTGCTTGGCACCAACTCCATCGCCAATGCGCCGAACCTGCCCGGCATGGCGCATGGCTATCTGGTCTACCGCGAGCAAGGCCCGCGCCTGATCGGCCATGCGGGCGCGATGCGTGATTTCCGCTCCAACATGATCCTGTCGCCTGAGACGGGCACCGGGATATTCCTCTCCATCGTCGCCGCCCCGGCAGGCCGTCCTGCGCAAGGCGAGCTTTCCAGCGCCATCACCGGGCGCCTGTTCCCGCAAGCGCCCGCCCCGCGCTGGAGCGAGGCCGCCGAAGCGGCGCAGTTTGCCGGGCGCTATCTCGTCAACCGGCGCGACTATTCCAGCGAGCCGCACCCGATGATGTATGCCGTCGTCAATACGGTGGGCGACAATGCCATCACCATCACAGCGCTCGGCCAGACCTTCTATTTCGAGCAGATCGGACCCGGCCTCTTTGAACAGGTCACCGGCGCGCGCGAAGGCGGACCGTTTGACAGGGTGGAGTTCTATGGCCCGGCAGAGGCAAGACGCCTCGCCTTTGCCAGCCAGCCCTTCATGAACTGGCACTATGCCGGGCCGGCGGAAGACGCGGCGGCGGAGGAATAACCCCCGCCGCGCACTGGCATGGCGTCGCCTGCCTACTGCCCCTGCCCCTTGGAGAAGCCGGGCACGCCGTCAAACTCGTAAAGGTGCTCGGTCTTGATGAAGTCCACGCCCGCATGGGTGAGGTTGCGCAGCAATTCCACCACCATCGCCTTGTTGAACTGCTTGTCCGGCAGGGCGAGGAAGCGGCAGCGCCAGTGATCGGTGCAGAAGGTTTCTTCAAGGCCGCCGGGCCACACCTTCACGCCGCGATTGGTGATCATGACGAGCTCATAGAGCGGGTTGGACGCTGCCTGCAGGCGCTCTGCAATCGTGTCAGGGCTTTCCTGCGAGCAGACGAACACATCAATGCCGACGAGCTTTTTCGTCTGAGGCGGCAAACGGCGCGGCAGGGACAGGGCGCGCGCATCCAGCGGCGCGGCGGGGCGGGCCGCCTCCAGCTGGCGCGGTCCCTTGCCGAGCCGCTCGATCACCGCATCAGCAAAAGCCTCGGTGCCGACGGCAGGCCGGCCTTCAGCGCGTATGTCGGCGGTGGCGATCCCGTCCTCCACCGTGCGCAGCCAGGCATTCTCGATCACTTGCGCGATATCGCCCCTGCCTGCGTGCTGCAGCATCATGGCCCCTGCCAGAAGCAGGCCTGACGGATTGGCGATGCCCTTGCCCGCAAGATCCGGCGCAGAGCCGTGAATAGCCTCGAACATCGCAAAGTCCGCGCCGATATTGGCCGACGGGGCAAGGCCCACAGAGCCCGCAATCTGCGCTGCAACATCGCTGAGTATGTCGCCATAGAGATTGGGCAGCAGCACCACGTCGAACATGTCCGGCGTGTCCGCAAGGCGCGCAGCCCCGATATCGACGATCCTGTGCTCGGCGTGGATATCGGGATAGTCGGCGGCCACGTCCTCAAACACCTTGCGGAACAGGCCGTCCGTCATCTTCATGATATTGTCCTTGGTAAAGCAGCTTACCTTGGAGCGGCCATTGGCGCGGGCATATTCAAAGGCATAGCGCGCAATGCGCTCGCAGCCCGGACGCGAGATCAGCTTCAGGCACTGGATGACATCCTCGCTCTGGCGATGCTCGATACCGCCATAGAGGTCTTCCTCATTCTCCCGGATGATGACGACATCCATCTGCGGATGGCGGCTTTCGATGAAGGGCGTGTAGGCGCGGCAGGGGCGCACATTGGCAAACAGGCCCAGCGATTTGCGCACCGTCACATTGAGGCTCTTGAAGCCCCCGCCCTGTGGGGTGGTGATCGGCGCCTTGAAGAAGAGGCGCGTGCGGCGAAGGCTGTCCCAGGCATCCGGCTCGATCCCTGCGCTTACCCCGCGCCGATAGACGCGCTCGCCAATCTCCACCGGCTCGACATGCAGCGGCGCACCGGCGGCCATCATGATGCGCAGGCACGCATTCATGATCTCCGGGCCGATGCCGTCGCCCCACGCCACACTGACGGGGATGGCGGTTGGCAGGGCGGTGGCATCGTGCATCTGGGCTTTGGCGACGGGCTTGTTCATGGGGAGGTCCTTCCTTTTGACACCCCGCCATGATGGCAGCTTGCGACGCATGCGAAAAATTGATAGTTTTCAAGTCACCAATTTTCAAAAATGATAGATTGACCGATGGGCGCTCCTCTACACCCTGATCTGCTGCGTGCGTTCATCGCGGTCGCCGAGACGGGCGGATTCTCCGCCGCTGCAGAACGTCTTCTGCGCGGCCAGTCTGCCGTTTCGCTGCAGATCAAGCGGCTGGAGGAGAGGCTGGGTTGCCGCCTGTTTGACCGCACCTCACGCCGCGTCAGCCTGACGGTGCAGGGCGAGCGGGCGCTGGAGCATGCGCGCCGCGTGCTGGCAGGTCTTGAGGCACTGGACGCGGAGTTTCTCGGCGCGGAAGTGTCCGGCACGGTGCGGCTCGGCGCGCCGGAGGATTTTGCGACCGTGCACCTGCCGGGCGTGCTGGCGCAGTTCGCGCGCAGCTATCCCAAGGTGGCGCTGGAGGTCACCTGCGAGCTGACCTTGAAGCTCGTGGAGCGGTTCGATGCAGGCGGGCTTGATCTGGCGCTGATCAAGCGCGATCCCGCCCATGCCCGCTTTGGCCTGAGTATCTGGCGCGAGCCGCTGGTCTGGGTTGCCCGGCCCGGCCTGTCCCTCCCGGCGGGCAGCACCGTGCAGCTCGCCGTCTCGCCAGCACCATGCATTTACCGCCAGCGGGCGCTCAATGCGCTCGCCGATGCCCGCCGCTCGGCCCATGTCGCCTATGCCTGCGCATCGCTGGCGGGCACGCTGGCGGCTGTGCGCGCCGGGCTTGGCGTGACCGTGCTGCCAAAAGAGATGGTGCCGCCGGACCTCGAAGTCCTCTACCCTGAACGCAACAGCCTGCCCGAGCTGGAAGATTCCGAAATGGCGCTGATCGAAACCCCGAGCCTCAGCCCAGCTGCCGAAAGACTGAAGGCCGCCATTCTTACTGACCTTGCCCACAGTCGGAATCCCGCGTGACACTGCAAAGCCGTGGCTTAACAGCCCCCAAGCGGAGACGAACCCGCCATGATGCGTAGCGCCCTGATTATTCTGGCATTTGTGGCTGCGCTGGCGCTTCTCTGGACGGGCTGGCGCCATTGGCCGGTGAGCGGCCATGCGCCCTCGGCTGGGCCAATCGCTGTAACGGCCCTTGGAAGCTCCTCAGGGCGCAATCTGATCGGGGTGGAGCCGACACTTCACCAGAGCGATTATCG
>CAZCEG010000106.1:0-680 GCA_964497275.1 uncultured Oceanicaulis sp. | reverse complement strand
AGGCACTCCAGAACCGTCTGGCGGCCTATCTCGATGCCGCCCGTGATGAAGGGGCAATCGTGCCCGGCAGCGTGGTGATCTTCCCTGAACATGCCGGCACCTGGCTTGTCGCCAGCGGCGCGCCCGCCAGCGCGTTTGCCGCGTCCACCGTCGATGGCGCGATGGTCACGCTCGCCGCCGCGCATCCGCTCTCCTTTGCCAGCGCGCTGATCGGCAGCGATGAGGACGACAGGCTGGCGGCAGCCCTGTTCCGCATGCGCTCCGCCACCATGGCGCGCGATTACCAGAGTGTCTTTGCAGGGCTCGCCCGCGAGTACGGCGTGACAATCGTTGCCGGGTCCACCGTGCTCGCTGATCCGTTTGTCGAGGACGGGGAGATCCGCGTGCGCCGCGACGGCCCGCTCTACAATGTCACCGCCGTCTTCGGCCCGGATGGCGCGCCCCATCCGCAGCTTGTGCGCAAGGCCTATCCGATCCCTTCGGAAGCCGGATTTACCGCCTCGGCGCCGCTGGACGGCTACCCGCTCTTTGACACGCCTGCCGGGCAGCTGGGGGTGCTGATCTGCGCCGATTCCTGGCACCCGGATGTCTATGCCGTGATTGGCGATGCCGAGCTGCTGGCCGTGCCCGCCTATCTCCAGCCCTCGGGCGTGTGGGACCAGCCCTGGGGCGGCTATGTC
>CAZCEG010000105.1:573-7954 GCA_964497275.1 uncultured Oceanicaulis sp. | reverse complement strand
CTGATCGCAGCGACGAACCGGCCTGACGTGCTCGACCCTGCGCTGCTGCGCCCGGGCCGGTTTGACCGCCAGGTGGTGGTGCCGAACCCGGACATCACGGGCCGCGAGAAAATCCTCAAAGTCCACATGCGCAACGTGCCGCTGGCAGCAGACGTGGATCCCAAGACCATCGCGCGTGGCACGCCGGGCTTTTCCGGCGCGGACCTGGCCAATCTCATCAACGAGGCGGCCCTGCTGGCGGCGCGCCGCAATCGCCGTCTTGTCTCGATGGCGGAATTTGAAGAGGCCAAGGACAAGGTGATGATGGGGCCGGAGCGCCGCTCCATGGTCATGGGCGAGAAGGAAAAGACGCTCACCGCCTATCACGAGGCGGGGCATGCCATCGTGGCGATGAAAGTGCCGGCGGCCGATCCCGTTCACAAGGCGACGATCATTCCGCGCGGGCGAGCGCTCGGCATGGTCATGCAGCTGCCTGAAGGTGACAAGCTGTCCATGACCCATCAGGAAATGACCAGCCGTCTTGCCATCATGATGGGTGGCCGCGTCGCTGAAGAGCTGAAGTTTGGCAAGGAGAATGTGACCTCCGGCGCTGCTAGCGACATCCAGCAGGCGACACGCCTCGCCCGTGCGATGGTGACGCAATGGGGCTTCTCTGACGAACTTGGCCCTATCGACTATGCGGAGAACCAGGGCGAGGTCTTCCTCGGCCAGCAACTGGTGCAGCAATCGCGTTCGGTGTCGGCCGAGACGGCGGCCAAGATCGAGAAGGAAGTGAAGACTCTGGTCGAAGGCGGGCTCAATGAGGCGCGCCGCATCCTCACCGATTTCCGCAAGGAGTGGGAAGCCATCGCCGAGGGGCTGCTCGAATACGAGACCCTCTCTGGCGAGGAGATCAAGAACCTGCTGGCGGGCAAGCCGCCGGTTCGCAATACCGATGTGCCGCCCAAGGGCGATGTGGGGGCGTCCACGCCTGACAGCGCCGTGCCGGTCATTGACGATGAAGACGATGATGTAGCGGTGCCGGGCGGCATGGAGCCACGCCCCGGAACGGCGTGACGCACTGGGCAGGCGGACGTTTGCCCCGATTGATCAAAGCCGGTTCTGCATGGCGCAGGACCGGCTTTTTCGTGGCGCGGGCTGCGCTGCCTTGTGCTGAGACTGGTCCGGTTGGTGGCGGTGTGCGTATAGGCTTGCACTGCCCACCTCACAACCAGAGTTCCCCCAATGCCTGACATGTCCCTTTCGTGGATGCTCGCTGGCCTTGCTGCCGCCATCGGCGCGATCATGGGGCTGATGAGCCTTGCCATGCCGCGCTGGGGCGCCAACGTGGTGCGCCTCGCCCCCCACCCTGACATGGAAGGCGGCTGGGCGGAGTTCCGGGCATCTTACGGCGGCGCGCTGGTGCTGGCCCATGGCGCGGTATTGCTCACCTTGATGATGAGCGCGCAGGCCGGTGCAGGCGCGGTGATGGGGGCGAGCTTCGCGGTCGGGCTCTACTGGCTCGGCATGGCGATTGGCCGGGCGATCTCGATGGTGGTCGATGCCGACCAGAACACCCGCACTCGCTACAATGCGGCTGCGATAGTGTTCGAGGCGGTGATGGGCTTCGCGCTATGCGCGCCCTTCCTCGCCCATTTGTCCTAGGCGGTTTCGTTATACGCAATCGCGCCGATGCGCGCTGAGCGGGCGGCATCAGGGCCATAGCCCGCTTCTGCGATGCGCTGGCGTGCGGCTTCATCTGCGATGGCCTTGACCAGTCCTTCGGTAATGGTTTTCAGCGCTTCAACGACAAGGCCGTTTTCCTGCACTGCGGTCTCCAGCGTCTCCACACCGGCACGCAGGCGTGCCTTCAGGCCGGGCTCCAGCCCGGACAGGCGCTCAGGATCGGCCGAAGCGAGTTGCGTCTCGCGCCGGTAGATATTGGCCAGCTGCATCTTCTCGTCCTGCAGGCTGACGGCCTTGTGCGGCTCGCGCGCCTTGAAGTGCGCGGTCTCGGTCTCGAACAATTCTGTCAGCCGCTTTACCAGCCGGATCAGGTGCTCAGCGCGTTCGGTGGGTGTGCGGGCGGCCAGCTCACTCATGCCTGCCTCGCGGCTTCCTGCAGGCGCATCATCTCGCGCGCCAGATCGTCAGCAAGACCGATCCCGCCCGCGCGCGCCATCACCTTGGCATACTCCTCATTGAGCATGCCGCGAAAGGCGCTTTCGCCAGGGCCGCCGCCGAACGTCTCGCTTTGCGTGCTTTCGCCCATCATCTGCTCGATCAGCTGGGCGAGGAACACGGCTTCAAACTCTTCGGCGACCTGGCGGGCCTGATCGCTGCTCGAAATGCTGCGATTGCCGGGCAGTACCGGCTCGCGGGCGGAGACAGCGTTCTGAAGCTGGGCAGCTAGAATATTGTCCATTAGGCTGTACCGGCATTCAGGTTATGGGCGTGACGCGTAGCGGATTTGGCGTCTGACAAGGAGAGACGGCCGACGTGGAGCACTCCTCCACAAGGGCGGCTCGACGCTGTCAGGGGTGAAATCCGCAGCGCCTTAAAGAGGTATGGCGAAAATCGCCCACTCTGGCGTCGCAGCCCCTCGAAAGGGGGCGGCCCTTCCATCGGGCCTGCTCCTGATATTGAACGATTTTCGCACATATCACGCTCCAAATCTGAATGCCGGTACAGCCTAAAGCACCTCGATTTCGGCCTGCATCGCGCCTGCGGCCTTGATGGTCTGCAGGATCGTGATCATGTCGCGCGGGGAGACGCCGAGCGCATTGAGCCCGTCCACCAGCTGGCGCAGGGATACGGTGCCCTCAAGAATGCCCAGCTGGGTGTCGTCCTCTTCGGCAGACACTTGCGTGCGCGGCAGCACGATGGTCTCGCCTTCCGAGAACGCGCCGGGCTGGCTGACGATAGGCGTCTCGCTGACCGTGATGGTGAGATTGCCTTGGGCAATCGCCACCGTTGAGACGCGCACATTCTCGCCCATCACGATGGTGCCGGTGCTTTCATCGATCACCACGCGGGCGCGCATGTCGGCGGCGACGCGCAGCTGCTCCACATCGGCGACGAGGGCGATCATGTCGCCGTTAAAGCTGGCCGGGCGGGTGACGACCACGGTTGCCGGGTCGGTGGCGCGCGCCGTGCCAAAGCCGATAAAGGCGTTGATGGCGTCGGCCATGCGCCGGGCGGTCGTGAAGTCCGGATTGCGCAAGGCGAGACGGATCTGGTCGCGCTCGGCCAAGTCAAAGCGCAGTTCGCGCTCGATGATCGCGCCATTGGCGATGCGGCCATTGGTCGGCACGCCGCGCGTGATGCTGGCCGCTGCGCCTTGCGCTGCAAACCCGCCAACCGCAACCGAGCCTTGCGCCACCGCATAGACCTGCCCGTCCGCGCCCATGAGCGGCGTGGCGATGAGGACGCCGCCTTGCAGGCTGCTGGCATCGCCCAGCGCCGACACGGTGACATCGATGCGCGAGCCTTGCGTGGCAAAGGGCGGCAAATGGGCGGTGATCATCACGGCGGCGACATTGCCGGTGCGCAGGTCGGCATCGCGGATATTGACGTTGAAGCGCTCCATCAGCGAGTTCAGCGACTGGCGCGTGAAGGCGGCGTTACGCAGCGTATCGCCCGAACCGTCAAGACCGACCACCAGGCCATAGCCGACAAGCTGGTTTTCCCGGACGCCTTCAATATCGGCGATATCCTTGATGCGCGGATTGGCAAGTGCGCCCGCGCTCACGAGCGCAGCGACAGCAATGGCGGCAAGAAATCGGGTCAGCATGGTCAGCGGTTCTCCGCGAAAATTCGCTTTCGCCCGTTAACCATGCGAAAAACGTGCCAGACCGGATGCAGAAATATATCAATAATATCAATGCGATGATTGTTCTGCAGGGGCGGCCTGCATTGCCGGGTGGCCTTGCTGCCGGGAAGATTTTGCCCAATGCGCGAAGCAGATTAAGGCTGCGTTAAGCAAACTTAAGCAAGTGTGCGCATCAACAGGTAAGGCATGAGGCTTCACCGATGAAAATTACCGGTCCTGGCGGCCCTTCGGGCCCTTCCGCACCGCGGCGCACTGACAAGGCTTCGGGGTCGAGGGCTGCGTTTTCGCCAGACACGGCAGCGGCCACCGCGGGCCGCACAGGCGTCTCCGGCGCCGGGCCGGTTGCGGCGGTCGGTTCGGTAGAGGCGCTGCTGGCACTACAGGGGGCCGGTGACGAGGCCGGTGCCCGCCGTCAGGCGACAGAGCGGGCCTTCACGCTTCTCGACGTTCTTGATGATCTGAAAATCGCCCTTCTGGAGGGCGGTGTTCCGCGCGCCAAGCTGGTGCGGCTGATGGATACGCTCAAATCCCGCCGCGAGCAGGTATCCGATCCCAGACTGGAAGCGATGCTGGACGAGGTTGAAACGCGCGCAGCCGTCGAGCTCGCAAAATATGACGCGTGAGGCTCGTCCCGCCGTGCAACCGCCCGCCCCATCATCAGATTTTCACATTGGCACCAAACTTGCGCCACAACGGTCATGTGTCGTTGACTTGAGAAGATCGGCGGATATTCTCCGCCGCGCTCAAGTCGGGGGCATGAGCGTCATGGAGGCGGTCATATGAGCGCAATAGAATCCAAGATCGAGCTGCCTGAGGGGTATCGTCCCAGCGAGGACGAGGAATTCATGAACGCCCGGCAGAAGGAATACTTCCGCCGCAAGCTTATGGCCTGGCGTGACGAAATCCTCCGCGAGAGCCGCACCACCCTCTACGCCCTGCAGGAAGATATCGGCGCTCTGCCGGATCTTGCTGACCGCGCCTCCACTGAGACAGACCGGTCGCTGGAGCTGCGCGCGCGCGACCGCCAGCGCAAGCTGATCTCCAAGATCGAATCGGCCCTGCGCCGGATCGAGGAAGACACGTATGGCTATTGCGATGAAACCGGCGAGCCGATCTCGCTGGCCCGTCTCGATGCCCGCCCTGTCGCCACGCTCAGCCTTGAGGCGCAGGAGCGCCATGAGCGCTCCGAGCGCGTCCACCGCGACGACTGACCGGCAAGGACGCCCGGTCTTGTCCACCCCTCAGGCGGCGTCTTGTGCGCGCTGGATCTGCTGGCGCGCCCAGTCAATGGCCGGCTGACGTGTGGCAAAGGGCTGGCTGATAATGCCCTTGGCGGTCAACGCGCGCATGAGCGTCACGACGAAGCCAGCGTGCTGGCGGCCGAGTATGTAGGCAACCGGAAAGCCGTCCGGCAGACGGCTGGCCACGCGCCCGGCGAGTGTGCCCACCTGAAACGTGTCATGGGTATAGAGCATGCGGCGATAATCGAAGATCACCGCGTTGATGCCGCCCTTGGCGACGCGGTCCAGCAGCATGCCACCGCGATCTCGGCTCAGATCAGGCCGGTTCAGCCCGCACAGACGGACATACATCAGGCCTTCCGGCTGCCATATCCGTGTGATGTAGGAAAAGCGCGCATCCATCTTGGCCACCGCCCCCAACTCCGCATGCGCTATCCTAAGGGCGGAATCGTGATCAAAGCGTTAGCGCGCAGCGAGTAATCGCCTAGAAAGGCCATAGGAGGTTGTATATTTCCTGCCCGACAGGCGGACGCTGCATTTCGGAGATATGGCCCCGTCCGCCATATGAAATACGCGCTTCCGCGATCTTGGTGTGGTCGATCGTGTTGTCCGAGGCGATATCCTGCGGCCGCACGATGCCGGAGATCAGCAGTTCGCGCACTTCATTGTTGATACGCACTTCCTGGCGCCCGTGAACGATCATGTTTCCGTTCCACAGGACGTCGACCACGATGGCCGCTGCCGTCAGGCGTATCGTCTCGGAGCGATTGACCGAACCTGAGCCGCGCGTGGAACTCGTCGAGCCCATATTGATGAGGCTTGCCGGATCGATGGCATCGTTGAAGAAGCCGTCGAGAGCGGCTTCCCCGCCGAGGAAGTTGGTGATGTTGGCGTTTTCCGAGGTCACGCGCGCGCGGTTGGTCTGGTTGTTCAGCTGGGCACGGTCCGCGATATTGATGTTTACCGTCAGGATGTCGCCCACGCGGGCGGCGCGCGGATCACCAAAGAAGGTCGACGAGTTCGACCGCCACAGCGAGTTGAGATTGCCGGGCTCGCCCTGACGGGCTGCCATCGCGGCGCGCAGCGCTTCGGCCTGACGCTCTCCGTTCATCGCCATCTGTTCGGTCACGCCAACGCCGCGGATCGCTGCTTCGGCAGCCAGCGGGGAGAGGGGCGGGGGCTGGCCGATATAGGCTGCACGGTCACGCACGGCGCAGGCGCTCATCGCGCTTATGGCAAGCGCGCAGACGCCGAGGCGCAGCCAGCGCTGGAAAGTGGGGTTCGGCATCGGACAGCTCCTTGGCAAGGCCGTTAGAATACGTGGGCACCGGAGACGCGGGCGCGGCCTGGGGCCTCCACCACGGCCTCGATGGTGCGATTGGACTGCAGGTTTACAAAGCGGGCGCTCTGACCGAGCGATGCGTTCTCCAGCGCGCGGGCGCGGGCGGTAAGGGTGAGCGGACCGGACCGGAAGACCAGTGCCACCGTCTCGCCGCGCGTGATGGCGGCGGGCGCACGCAGGTCAAAGGCACGCAGGGTTTCGCCCGAGCGCAGGGCGCGGCGGGCTTCCTGACCGATCAGGGCCTCCTCGCTCATGACCGCATCGGCGCGCACGCGGTCGGCGCGCATGGCGACCCATTCGATATCCATGGCGCCTATCACCTCGCCACGGGCGACCGGGCGGGCGAGTACCGGCACGTCGATCACCGGATCAGCGCGCCCTGCGATGATGACCGGATCGCCGCCTGCATGGGTGCGGATTTCGGCGCGGAAGGGGCCGGAGCGGCTCTCCATGTCCAGCCGCACGATCTCGAGGCCGCCTGCGGCGTCCATCGGCGCGTGCAGCGTCATCATGCGGTTGGCGAGGGTCACTTCATGGCTGCGGCCGGTCTCGACATAGAGCTGGCCCGAGATCATGTCGGCGATCTCGCTGGCATTGATGGCCTGCGAGGCACGCTCGATCACGACCCGCTCAATGCCGCTGGCATTGGCCCAGACAAGGCCGTGACGGGCCGCCTCGCGGCGCACCCAGACCGGATCGAGGAAGTTGCGGCTGCCGGGTTGCGGCGCGCGGGCGAGCTGAACACTGGCCGCTTCGCCGTCCACGCCGTCGAACAGGTCGCCGAGCGTCACCGATGCGCCGTCCACGATGATCCGCTCGCGCAGCAGCACGTTCTGCTGGGCATCGGCGTAGGCGGTGCCGAGGATCGCGAAGATCAGGGCGGCGGTGAACATGCGCATCATGGCGGGCTATCCTTGCCTTGCGGGTGTGGGCTAGCGGAGGTTGGCGGAGGCGGCGAGCATCTCGTCGGCGGCGCTGATCACGCGG
>CAZCEG010000105.1:0-563 GCA_964497275.1 uncultured Oceanicaulis sp. | reverse complement strand
TGATCTCGGTGACGGCATCGTCGTTGGAGGTTTCGACAAACCCCTGACGGATAATGCCAAAGCCGGGCTGGCCGGGCACGCCGACATTGGCGGCCCCAGATGCGCCGGTTTCCAGATAGAGATTATCGCCTGCCGCCTCGAGACCGGCCTCGTTGGCGAAGTTCACAAGCTCGAGCTGGCCGAGGATCTGGGCTTCCGCGTCACCATCGATGAGCACCTGCACCTGGCCTTGCTGGTTTACCTCCACGCGGCGCGCTTCCTCGGGGATCGCGATGCCGGGCATGACCATGTAGCCGTCAGAGGTGACGAGCTGGCCTTCTGGGCTGCGCGAGAAACTGCCGGCGCGGGTATAGGCCTCGCCGCCATTGGGCAGCTCGATGCGGAAATAGCCGCGGCCGGAGATCGCCAGATCCAGCTCATTGCCCGTCTGGGAGAGGCTGCCCTGATCGGTGATGCGGTAAACCGAGCCTGCCTGCACGCCGAGGCCGATCTGCAGGCCGGTCGGCACGATGGTGCCGGCATCAGAGCTGGCCGCGCCGACCTGGCCCATATTCTGGTAGAGC
>CAZCEG010000104.1:0-7960 GCA_964497275.1 uncultured Oceanicaulis sp. | reverse complement strand
AACTATGCTCGCGAGACAGTATTGAAGCAGGGGGAGGGGTATCGCCAGCGCGTGCGCTGGTGGTCGGCGCTGGCGCTCCTGCGTTCACTGGCATCGAGCCCGGCTGCCGCCGCCGCGACGCTCCGCAGCCGCGCTGCGACCACCGAGGCGGACAACGAAGCCGATGTTGACGACATCGGACGGCGCACCGTGCTCGACCTGATGAACGATGAAAGTGCGGAAGGGATAGATGTCATTCCGGGCAGCGACATCGGTGAACTCTCGGGAGACGAAACCAGCCATCGTCGTCGACTGCTGGAGATGGCGCGAGCAGCCGAAGCGCTTCAAGGTGAGGCGGACAAGAAGCTGGAACGGCTCATCACCATTGTCAAAGACCTTGTGCGCGACGGGTATAACCCGATCGTGTTCTGCCGTTTCATCCCGACCGTCGACTATGTGACGGAAGCCTTGCGCCAGGCCACAAGAGGCGTTGAAATTGCCGGAGTCACCGGTTTGCTGCCCCCCTCCGAGCGCGAAGAACGGGTTACGCAGCTGAGCCAGGCGCCAAAGCGCGTCTTGGTGTGCACCGACTGTCTGAGTGAAGGCATCAACCTGCAAGCGGGTTTTGATGCCGTCATCCACTATGACCTGTCCTGGAATCCCACCCGGCACGAGCAGCGCGAAGGGCGCGTAGACCGCTATGGACAGCCCAGCCAGCGCATCAAGGTTGTGACTTACTACGGCATTGACAACCAGATTGACGGCATTGTGCTCGATGTGCTGCTGCGAAAACATAAGACCATCCGCACTTCTCTCGGCATTTCAGTCCCGGTGCCCGGCAACAGCGAGGATGTCATCGAGGCGATCTTCGAGGGGCTGCTGCTGCGTGAGAATGCCAGCTTCAGTCAGGCGGCGCTGCCCGGATTTGAACAATACATGCTTCCACGCCAGATGGAACTCAATCTGCAGTGGGAAGCAGCGGCGGAGCGCGAGAAACGTTCGCGCACGATGTTCGCTCAACAGGCGATTCGCGTGGATGATGTTGCCGATGAACTGAATGCCGCAAGGGAAGCAGTCGGATCGGGCATTGATGTCGCCGCGTTCATGAAGGATGCCGCGCAGATGCATCGCGGGGTGGTGGCCGAAAATGGCGCGGTGAGCTTCGATTTGACGGAAACCCCGCGCGGACTGAGGGATATGCTGGGCAAGGAGCAGTTCAAGGCGCGCTTTGAACTGCCCATCAAAGAGGGGCAGCTTTATCTGACGCGCACGCATCCGCTGGTTGAGTCGATGGCGGCCTACGTCATGAACACGGCACTGGACGCTGCCGAAGGGGAGAGCGATCAGCCGCGTGCCCGCCGCGCTGGCGTCATCCGTACCAGCGCCGTGGAGCGTCGCACCACGCTGCTGCTGGTGCGGTTTCGCTATCATCTCATCACGGACGCGCAGGGTGAAACACGCCAACTGCTGGCCGAGGACAGCCTGACGCTGGCATTTGAGGGCGCACCGGAGAACGCGGTGTGGCTCGATGCGAATCGGGCCGAGGCACTGCTGCAGACCGAGCCGGATGAAAACATTCACCCCCAGCAGGCCGCCGAGTATGTCGAGCGCGTAGTCGAAGGGTTCGACCAGCTTGCCCCCAAGCTGAATGACATCGCGCGGAAGCGAGGCGATGAACTGCTGGCGGCGCACGTCCGCGTGCGCGAGGCAGCCTACCGACGCGGCGAGCGCCGTCCACAGCACCGCGTGGAAGCACAGCTTCCGCCGGATGTGCTCGGCATTTACGTGTTCTTACCCGCAAAGAGGAGCTGGTAGCGAATGGCAAGCCGCAACAACATCTTCACGACTATTCGCACCGAAGGCGCGCTGCTGCCTGCCGATTTGCTGCAGCGCATCAGCGAAGGCGCAACCCTCGACGGACTCACACCGGAGAGCTACCACCGCTCCGGCGAAAAACTGAACGAAGCGATCAACCGTTCGTGGAATGCCTTGCAGGGCGTGTGGGCGAGCTTCCGCGCCGCGCAGGAACGCCTTCCCGAAACCGACCTCGGCACCAGCCTCACGCGCGAACGCTGGCTGCTGCCGTTATTCCGCGAACTGGACTATGGCCGTTTGCAGACGGCCGCGGCGATTGAGATTGACGGGCGCAGCTATGCCATTTCGCATGGCTGGGAGCAGGTGCCCATCCATCTGGTCAGCTACAAACTGGATTTGGACAGGCGCACCCCCGGCGCGGCAGGCGCTGCAACTGCCAGCCCGCACAGCCTGCTGCAAGTCTTTCTCAATCGCAGCGAAAACAACCTCTGGGGTTTCCTCAGCAATGGCTGCAAGCTGCGGATTCTGCGCGATAACGCCAGCCTGACGCGGCAGGCCTACGTCGAATTCGACCTCGAAGCGATGATGGACGGCGAGGTCTACAGCGATTTCGTGCTGCTGTGGCTGCTGTGCCATCAATCGCGCGTCGAAGGTGAGCGTCCGTCGGACTGCTGGCTCGAAAAGTGGATGAAGGTCGCCGAAGATCAGGGCACGCGCGCGCTCGACCAGCTCCGCGACGGCGTCGAAGCGGCGATCACCGCGCTGGGGCTGGGTTTCCTCGAACATCCGGCCAACGCCGTCCTGCGCGATCAGCTCACCAGCGGCGACCTGAGCGCACAGGACTACTATCGTCAGCTGCTGCGCATGGTCTACCGGCTGCTGTTCCTGTTTGTGGCGGAAGATCGCGATCTGCTGCTCGATCCCCAGGCGGCTCCCGAGGCGCGCGAGCGCTACACCCTGTACTATTCGACCCAGCGGCTGCGCCATATCGCAGAGCGCTTCAAAGGCACGCGCCATACGGACTTGTTCGAAGGGCTGCGCCTGATCATGGGCCTGCTCAGTGGTGACGCCAACGGCGCGGGCGCAGGGCTGGGACTCGTGCCGTTGGGGTCGTTCCTGTTCAGTGATGAGGCCGTGGCTGCCGTGATCGACTGCCAGATCAGCAATCAGCGGCTGCTCGACGCGGTTCGGGCGTTGGCGCTGACCTATGACCAGCGCGCCCAAGCCTACCGAACGGTGGATTACAAGAACCTCGGCTCCGACGAGTTGGGCAGCATCTTCGAAAGCCTGCTGGAACTGCACCCGCAGATCAACATTCCGGCGCGGCAGTTTGCACTGGCGACCGCCGCAGGCAACGAGCGCAAGACGACGGGCAGCTACTACACACCCGAGTCGCTGGTGCATGCGCTGCTGGATTCGGCGCTCAATCCGGTGCTGGAGGAGGCGGCTCGCAAGGGTGAAGAAGCCGTCCTCAATCTGAAAGCCTGCGATCCGGCCTGCGGCAGCGGCCACTTTCTGATTGCTGCCGCCAACCGCATGGCCAAGGTGCTGGCGGGCTTGCGCACCGGCGAGGAGGAGCCGGCACCGGCCGCCCTTCAGGAGGCCAGGCGCGATGTCATCAGCCACTGCATTTATGGCGTCGACATCAACCCGATGGCCGTGGAACTGTGCAAGGTCAACCTGTGGATGGAGGCGCTGGAGCCGGGCAAACCGCTCAGCTTCCTCGACCACCGCATCCTGGTCGGCAACAGCTTGCTGGGGACGACACCGAAGCTGATGGCTGGCGGCATCCCCGACGACGCGTTCAATCCGATTGAAGGTGATGACCCGAAATATGTCACGTCCATGAAGCGCGTCAATCGTGAAGAGCGCAAACAGCGCGAAGCCGGGACACACCAGATGGGGCTGTTTGATGCTGCCCCTGCTGCCAATTACGGCTACCTGACCAAAGCCATGCACGCGCTGGACGACACACCTGACGATACGCTCGACGCGGTGCGGCGCAAGGAAGCGCAGTATGCTGAACTGGCGAATGACCATGAATACGTGAAGGCACGGTTGCTAGCCGACGCGTGGTGCGCGGCCTTTGTGTGGGAGAAAAAGCAGAACGGGCTGCCTATGCCCATGACCGACTTGCTTTACCGCCGCATGGAAAAAGACCCGCTGGCAGAGAACCTGCAACGTGTGCGCGAATACGTGGTCGAACTCAAGGAACGCTACCAGTTCTTCCACTGGCATGTGGCATTCCCGGATGTGTTCACCGTGCCCGATGATGTAAAACAGGCTGAAAATGAGCAAACCGGATGGCACGGCGGTTTCGACTGCGTGCTTGGCAACCCGCCGTGGGAGCGCATCAAGATTCAGGAGAAAGAGTGGTTCGCTGAGCGCGCGCCGGAGATCGCGGCGGCGCCCAATGCAGCCGCCCGCAAGGCGATGATCTCGGCGCTTGCCACGGGTGATCCCTATTTGCTGGAGGCGTTCCGGGCTGATCAGCGCGCTGCGGAAGGCGAATCGCACTTTGTTCGCAACAGCGGGCGCTACCCCTTGACGGGGCGTGGTGATGTCAATACCTACCCGCTGTTCGCCGAAGCAAGCCGTCAGTTACTGAATGATCACGGACGCGTCGGCATGATTGTGCCATCTGGCATCGCCACCGACGACACAACCAAGTTCTTCTTTCAGGATCTGATGGAAACGCGTTCGCTCGTCAGCCTGTTTGACTTCGAAAACCGCAACGGCATCTTTCCCGGCGTTCATCGCAGTTATAAATTCTGCCTGCTCACGGTGCGCGCGCCGCATCCCCTCGCCCTCGGGGAGAGGGGAGCGAGGGATGAGGGCAACGGCGCGGAATTCGTGTTCTTCGCGCTCAGCACGGCCGATCTCACCGACCGCGAGAAGCGCTTTACCCTCTCGGCCGAGGACATCCGCCTGCTCAATCCCAATACCGGCACAACCGCAACCTTCCGCAGCCGTCGTGATGCCGAGATCACCAAAGCGATTTACCGCCGCGTGCCCGTCTTGATCCGCGAGGCGGATTCAACCGCGCAAAGCGTATCCGGCGCAGGAATCGATAATCCGTGGGGTATCTCGTTTCTTCGCATGTTCGACATGTCAAACGACTCCGGCCTGTTCCGCACGCGCGAGCGTTTGGAGGCGGTCGGAGGCGTCTTGCACGGGAATCGCTTCCTTGTGCCCGCCGACGACGGGGCGGGGGAGCGCCTTTACCTGCCATTGTACGAAGCCAAGCTGATGCACCAGTTCGATCACCGCTGGGCAACTTACGAGCCAAACGGTGATACCCGTGATTTAACCGACATAGAGAAGCGCGATCCCAAGCACATCGCTATTCCCAGATACTGGTGTGATTCGCAGGAAGTTGAGGCACGACTGGGAAGGCCTAGTTCCAGATGGCTGATCTCATGGAGGAAAATCGCGCGGAGCACCGATGTTAGAACGTTTATCTCTGGGTTGTTCACAGTTGCAGGTATGGGGGATAGTGGGATTATCTGCATAGTGGGTGAGAGTAATATGGCTCGTGCTTCTTGTTTGTATGTCGGATTCTCTACTTTCGTGCTGGATTACACTGTAAGGCAGAAGTTGGGTGGCACAAATATGGCCCATTTCATATCTCAGCAGCTCCCCGTTCTCCCACCACACATTTACACTCCCGCGCTGCTGGATTTCATTGCCCCCCGCGTGCTCGAACTCACCTACACGGCATGGGATTTGCAGCCGTTCGCGCAGGATGTCGGCTGGCAGGGGGCGCCCTTCGTCTGGGACGACGAGCGCCGCTTCCTGATGCGCTGCGAACTCGACGCGCTCTACTTCCACCTGTACCAGATCGCCCGCGACGACGTCGACTACATCATGGAGACGTTCCCGATCGTCAAGCGCAAGGACGAGGCCGCACACGGCGAATACCGCACCAGGCGCATCATCCTGGAGATGTACGACCAGATGGCGGCGCTGCCCGCCATGCACGTCCCCGCGCCCAAAGACGCCTCCGCGACCTATGCCGTCCCGGATGTCCGCCAATGGGAAACCTGGCTCAACCCGCCGCCCGCTGATCCCAGCGTGGCGCATCAGGAACGGTAGTATCAATTAATTGAAAAGGACAAGCTGGAAATGAGTAAAGAGAGAAACAGAACGTCGCAATATATCCGTTCTGAGAGTCTAAAGCCCGATGCAGTGAACCTAGGGCTTGCTTGGCTCCTAGAATTGGCGCGCAAAGAAAACAAGAAGTCTGCATTGCTAGGCGTTCCGGTCATGGATAATCTGTACGGCACAATTGAAGAAGTTTTGGGCGAACGAGCAGTCAAAACATTAAAGCAAGGCACCTCCCATTATCTGGACTCCCTTGTATCCGTTTCTCTGCTCACAGAACGCAAAGACGTATCTAATCACCAGGGCCCAGTGCTTGCTGTATATCCGACCAAGAAGCTACTGGACAAGATCGACAACATGAGGGGCGTGACTGACGTGCTGGTCATCCCCTGGTCATTTCAAGAGATACAGTATTGGATCGAAAACTGGCAAGCATCAGAGCTTGGCGTTTCCGGGAATGCACCAATAGAGCAATCGTTTTCAGATCCAGTCGTTGAAGAGGCTCTCAAAGATCTGACATCTCGCGTCAACCTGAGTACAGGAATCACACATCCAATGGATAAAGCGGCAACAGCTGATCTCTTTAGGAAACTCAAGGCGGCCAAGATTGCTTATGAGCCTACTGAGATCAGGGCATGGCTCGTCAGACATGGCTGGAAAAACGACGATGCAGATGCGGTAAAAGTTATTGCCGAGAAGATTTCGCAGGGGCGCCCTGTCCGAAGTGCAGAGGGCGGTTGGGTAGATGATATCGTTAACGATTGGCGCAAAAGAGCTGCTAAATCCTAGCATATCGCCACTTGTTCTAGAACGTTCGCGAACGTTCAGGGATAAGCAGTAAGCCAGCCACAAGCGCCTGCAGCTCGAAACTCCAGAATATTCTTGAAGAATATTCTGCGGCGCCCGTCAGCTCACCAGTTAACGGCACCGGCGAAGCCGCGCCGCTAATCGCGCAGCGATTAACTTTGGTAGAGTCTTTATTCAGTATTTGGTATGTGTGCTGATTTTCAGGAAGCGGTGTTTCCCCGTGAGCCGCTTCCTGATTTTCAGGAAGCGGTTCTTCATAGAGCAGGTACCGCCACCGTATGACGTGGCTGCTGTAACAGCGCTGCTTATTCTGGAACGCTCTGGGCCTTCACTCCAGCCCCTTGAGGATCGTGAAATCGAAGCTCAGGATCGCCCCCGGACGGCGGTGGCCGGCGTCGAGCGTGCCGACGTAGGCGCGCGTCTGGTCGATCGAGCGGTGGCCCATGTTCTGCTGGATCGCCTCGAGCGGCAGCCCGCCGCGCCCGGCGACCCACGCCTCGTAGAGCAGCCGGGCATACGTCCGGCGCAGGTCGTGCGGCCGCACCGCCCGCAGCGCCCCGTCGATTGGGATCGGATAGCTCGCCAGCATGCGCTCGAAGGTCTTGGTCGTCATGGCCTCCGCGCGCAGCGTCTCCGATTTGTTCCAGAAGCCGCGCAAGACCGGCCCCTCCGTGATCTCCGCCGCCCGCAGCCACAGGTCGGCCAGCGCCAGCACCCAGTCCATCCCGCCGTAGGGGATCAGCCGCTGGACGTCGCCCTTGCCGTGGCGCACCAGCAGCGCCAGTTCGCCGCCCAGCCGCTGGCGCAGATCCGACACCTCGAGCGCGCACAATTCGCCCTCGCGCACCCCGGTCGCCAGCATCAGGGCAATCGCCGTCGTGTCGCGCAGGACGCGCAGCCGCCGTTTGCGCCAGTGTAAAGCGGGCTGCCGAAGCAGATCGCCGGCCTGGGCGGCCGTCAGGCGCAGGGCATCGGCGTCGGCCGCGTCGCGGACGCGCGTCAGCTTCAAGGGCGCGTTGGCCGGGTCAATCGCGCCCCGCAGCCGCTCGGCGATCCGGTCGACGTAGGCCTTCTGGTCGGCGAGCGAGGTCACCGCCGGGTCGTCACCCGCGATCTGGTAGAGCCGGTCGACGAAGCGCGGGTCGACCAGCAGCCGCCGGTAATACCCCCGGAGGCTGGCCAGGTGGGCCGAGGCGCTGTTGGGCGTCAGCCGCGCGAGCAGGTGATCGCGGTAGGCGGCCAGGTCGGGCGCGTA
>CAZCEG010000103.1:0-8029 GCA_964497275.1 uncultured Oceanicaulis sp. | reverse complement strand
AGACATAAAATCCGCTTCGCGCCGCGCCCGAAACCTTTATGAGTACAGACCCTAGTTGCCGCTGAACGAGGCGATGATGGTGCGCGTCACATCGAGGAGCGCGCTCAGCGAAGCCGCGAGCCCCTCGGTGGTTGCGCCGCCATCCACGACATCATAGCGCGAGAACTCTATCGTGCTCTCGTGCAGGACAACCTTCACCGCGGCCCAGTTGCCATTGATGCGGTTCACCGTGTCGGTGTCCATACCGACATCGTTCTCGAACTCGATGACACTGACCATGCCGAAGCAGGTGCCGTCGCTGCAGGCCATTCCGGCGAGGGTATAGTTCAGTCCACCCTGATCACGGGCCTGGATGATGGGCGTGCCATTATCGAGCGTCGCTTGCGCCGTGATTTCGTGGCCAAGCCGCTCCGCCACGCCGCGCATCACGGCAATATCTACATTGTCGATGCGATCGTTGGCGTATGACGGGCCAGCCGCAAGGCAGACCGCCAGCATGGACAGGGCGGCGATTAATCTGGTCATGGTGAAACCCCCTCACGTGTTCGTTGGCAGGCTAGCCGCACCGCCACCCCGCGCAAGGCCCATTTTGTGGCCCGGGCAGGCGGCCTCGTCAGGCCGGTTTCAGGATGAGGGCGAGGCAGGCATCAATATGCGCCTCGATCTGGTGGTCATCGAGGGCATCGCGCCCGGTCATGATCGCGTATTCCGGTGCCAGGATAATCGGCAGGGAGAACGCCCCTGACAGCACGAATTTGAGATGTTCCGGATCGCCGCGCGCGATCAGGCCTTCATCCTGTGCAGCCTCGATAAGGGCCACGATCTGGTCATTGAAGGGCTTTTGATGGGTTGCGATCAGCCATTCCAGCCGCTCGGTGCGCTCTGCGCCCTCCTGCACCAGCACATGCATGTGTTCAGGATAGGCGGCGAGCGTGCGGATATGGGCGCGGATGGCGGCCTTGTAGAAGTCGAGCCCGGACAGCCCGTCCAACGCCTTCATCTCTTCGCTCAGGCGTTTTTCGACACGTTCGAACAGAAGGCCGATGGCGGCTTCCCACAAGCCCTGCTTGGACTTGAAATGATACATGATGAGCGGCACGGGCGAACCACACGCACGCGCCACATCGCTGACCGAGGCCCCGGCAAATCCGCGCTGGGCAAACAGGGTGATGGCAGCATCAAGGATGCGCCCTTGCGTCGCCTGCCGCTGGGCGGTGCGTTCATTGCCGTTGACGGCGCGTGTCGTCGTTTGCGTGTCCATCTGTCGAAGGGATAACGGCTTTCGCCCGAAACGTCGATAGCGCGAAAGCCGATACAGGCTATGGCCGCACGCTGTCCGCATCCGGCCATTGTTCGGGATAGACAAGCCGGGAGGTGTCGAAGCCCAGAGCCTCAAGCTCTGCCAGCCGGGCGGCGAGGGCATCGCCCTCCATTTGCGGCTCGCGCGACAAAATCCACAGGAAGCGGCCTTTCGGCTCGCTCACCAGAGCCCATTGATAGTCGTCATCGAGCCCGATCACCCAGTAATCACCCCAGAAGGGGCCGAAGAAGGACACTTCCAGCTTGGCGTTGGCGGACCCGTCGACAATGCGCGCCCGGCCACTGGCCTCGCGCCGCTCGCCATCAAGCCCGCCCTGGTAGCAGGTATTGGTGACAGAGATCAGGCCGTCATCGCGCAGCGCGTAATCTGCCGTCACCCCGTCACAGCCGCGCTCGAAGCTGTTCTCAAAGCGCGCAATCTCGAACCAGCGGCCCAGATACCGGTCGATATCCACGCGCTCGACGGTCTGCAGCGGTTCGGCGCTGTCACGTCCCGAAGGCTGACAGGCGGCAAGCGCAAGGCCGGCAACCAGCAATGTGGCAAGGCTGAGGAGGCGGGTCATCGATGGCTCCCGATTGGCTCTGGCTCATCTGACCCCGCCTCGCGCGATTGAGCAAGGCGTCGTTAAAGATTCCTCAATCATCCCGCTCTATCCATTCATTAAACGCGCTCAGTTAACTCGATAAGTGAACTGCTAGCGCAAGGGGATAGTCAGTGTGCGGGGGTCATCATGCTGCAGACCATGCGGTCAGAGTTTGCATTAAAGGATCCGTCGGCCCTGTCGGCTCTGTTGAGCTATGACTGGCGTCAACGGGAGCTGCTCACCGATGCCGAGCTTTTCGGCGATGCGCGCCGGATGAGCGCCGTGGATGCTGACGATGGCGCGAGCCTGATCCGTCCGCTGCAGCGTCAGGGCTTCATCCGGCCCCTGCACGGGGTTCGCCCGCATGGCGGCAGAATGCGTTTGTGGACCCTGCACGACGCCATGCGCATCCAGATCGTGGCCGATCTGCGCATTCTCTCCGACATCAGCATGAACGGGGCGGTTCGCCACCTCACCACACCCGGCCGCGAGCGTCTCGATGAGGCTCTGTCCGGTTGGCGCGATCATCGCGGCGGCCCTGCGCAGGGCTGTGCGAAGGCGAACATGCGGCTGGAGGGGATTGCCAGGCTGCCCGAAGGCGATGCGCTGTGGACATTCGTGGACTGCGCGATCGCCCGCTTCGTGCATCGTAACCGGTTCGACGAGATCGCGGCCCCCGCATTCCTCGCCTAGCCTGCCATCAGCTCCACCCGGAATATGGTGCCGTCAGGCCCTGTTTTCTCCAGCGTGATCTGACCCCCCATCAGCCCGGCGAGCTCGCGCGCGATGGACAGGCCAAGGCCTGTGCTGCCCGGCGCACCGCTGCCCGAAAAGGGGGTGAAAAGGCGCTCGCGCACATGATCGGGAATGCCCGGCCCTGTATCGATCACGTGGATGAGGACGCCGGTGTCGTTCCTTTGCGCTTCCACGCGGAGCTCGGCTGGGGAGGCGTCCTTCATGGCGTGCGCGGCGTTGCGAATGAGGTTTGCAAACAGACGGTGCAGGCTCTCGCGTTCGCCTGATACCTCAAGGCTGGCATCCACCGCGTTTGTCCAGCGGACATGCGTCGCCGGGCCAAGTGTCTCGAGCGCGATTTCGTCGAGGAGCGCTCGCAGGCTGACCGGCTCCATGACAGGCGGACGTTCGCGCGCGCTGCCATATTCCAGCACCTCGCTGCACAGGCGTATCCCGCGGTCGACGGCGCGCACAAGGCGCTGGCCCATCGCGGCGGTGCGGGCATCCTCGCTGGTGGCAAGCCGGTCAGAGACAAGCTGGGCGGAAGCCAGCACGTTCCTGAGGTCGTGATTGATCTTGGCAACGGCAAGGCCAAGGCTTGCCAGCCGTTCGCGCTGGCGGATCGCGGTCAGCACGTCAGCCTGCATGGCCGAAAGGGCGCGCTCGGCTTCACCGATTTCGTCGTGGCGGCCGCTCGCGGCGAGAATGCGCGTGGCGTCTGAGGGGTCCTCCTGAAAGGCTGTCATGGCCAGTGATAACAGGCGCATCGGCCTGACAAACAGGAAGAGCAGCGCCAGATAGATCAGCCCGCCCGACAGGATGGCGAGGAAGAAGAAAACCCAGAACAGCCGGACGGTGAAACTTGCCAGCGCCTCACGCAGCGGGGCTTCAGGCAGGATGACGAGGATGCGTTCGTCGGGCCGCGTTTCCGGCCTTGCCGTCAGCACGATCAGCCGGTCATCAGGGCCGGTCAGCGTGCCGATGACGGCCAGCATATCGCGTAACGGCGCAAGGCGGGTGCGATCCTCGTTCAGCAGAGGGGCGCCGCCCGTGTCACCGCCCAGCAGAAGCTCGGTCGCGCCGCCGAAAACCCGCGCGACACCGATCGCATCTGCGCCCGCCAGCAATTCGCGCACGGCCTCTTCGGAGAGATTCTCGTCAGCCAGCTCTGCGGCAATGGCGGCGAGATGGGCTGCGTTCGCGCGATCATTCAGCCAGCCATTGCGAAAGGCGGCAGCGGCGGGGAAGTAGATCAGCACTTCGGCGATCAGCACGAACAGTACGGTCAGCACGAGCAGCCGTCCGCGCAGCGAGCTGGCAAAGCCCGCGCGCGTGTGTCCCGGCGCCCCGGATCCGGCTTTGCTAACCGATGTCCTGATCATCACCTGTCCAGCCTGCCGGGCCACCGGCCTCAGCGCAAAGCAAATCCGTGAAGGGCAGAGAGTAAACGGGCAAGCGCTGTGGAGAATGGGCCAAAAACAACCGGTTCGAAATGTTCGAAAGCAGCCTGTTTCAGCGCTTCGCCGCGCGTCGGATAGGCGAGCACTGGCCCTGAGAGATCGCCGGCTGTTCCGCCCTTGCTCATCACCACCGAGACGTACTGGATGATGTCGTCAGCGCGCGCGCCTGCCACATGGGCACCCAGCACCTTGCCGCCTCTTCCCAGTATCAGCTTCACTTCACCGGCTGTGTCGCCTTCGGTGACCGCACGGTCGTTCTCGTGAAAGGGCGAGCGCCGGACGGAAACGGCCTTGCCGTGCCGCGCACGGGCCTCGCTTTCGGTGAGGCCGATCCGGGCGAGCCCGGGCTGTGTGTAAACGCACCGCGGTACAGGGCTGGAGGACTGTTTTGTCGGCAGCCCGAAATAGAGATTGCGCAGGATAACGACGCCGTGCCAGCCGGCCAGATGCGTCAGCGCCCCCTTGCCGGCTATATCGCCAGCGGCATAAACGCGCCGATTGCTGGTGCGCAGCCGGTCGTCACAGACAATGCCCGCCGGCCCCGTCTCGATGCCCGCCGCCTCCAGGCCCAGCCCGTCAAATACAGGCACCCTGCCTGCGGCCACGAGCACATGGCTGGCCATCAGTTTTTCCCCGTCCGGCAGGGTGATGGCGATGTCAGCGCCGTGCCGCTCGAACCGCTCCACCCCGCAGCCTTCGATCACCCGCACCCCGTCAGCGGCGAGGGCTTCGCGCAGGGTATCGACATGCTCTGGCTCAAACCCGCCGAGCAGGCGGTTGGCCTCCAGAATCGTCACTTTTGAACCCAGCCGGGCAAAAGCCTGCCCCAGCTCGCAGCCAATCGGGCCGCCGCCAATGATGAAGAGATGAGAGGGCAGGGCCGTGAGCGTCCAGATCGTCTCACTGGTCAGATAAGAAATGTCTGCCAGGCCGGGCATGTGCGGAATACGGGTTCGGGTGCCGGTTGCGATCACGAAGCGTTTGGCCGCCACCGTGACGCTGTCGCTTTGCACGGTGGCAGGGCCGGTAAAGGCGGCCCGTTCGCGGATGACGGTGACGCCCAGCTTTTCAAACCGCTCCTGACTGTCATTCGGCTCGATGGCGGCGATTGCGGCGCGCACATGATCCATGACGGCGGTGAAGTTGATGTGCGGTTCGCCAGCGGTCACGCCGAACTTCGCGGCAGAGCGGATGCCATGGGCTGCATGGGCGGCAGCCAGAATCGCCTTCGAGGGCACGCAACCGAAATTAAGGCAATCGCCGCCCATTTCGGCGGCTTCAAACAGGACCACCTTCCGGCCCAGCATTGCCGCACCACCAGAGCTGACCAGCCCGGCAGCGCCTGCGCCGATCACGCAAAGATCGGCCTTCAAGGTCTTGCGGTTCATTGAGCGCCTCCGTCGGCGGCGGGCGGCTTGTTGCCGGTCACGCGCTTATAGAGGAAGGGCACGAAGCCCACGAGCGCAAACACCGTCATTGCAGCGACAAGCTCGGGGGTAACAAGGTCCAGAAAGTCTGGCACGCCGCCAGCAATCTGTCCGATCGTGGAGCCCACAGTGGCATAGACATACGCCAGCGGCATGACCCCGAGAAAGGTGCCGGCGACATAGGGGCGCAAGGGAAGGTTCAGCAGCGCCATGGCGATATTGATGCCGAAGAAGGGCAGCACCGGGATGAGCCTCAGGATCAGCACATAGCTGAACGCGTTACTTGAAAGCCCCTCCTGCAGGCGGCGCGCCCAGGTGTTGAACCGTGCCCGCGCCCAATCAGCCAGACCATACCGCACCGCCAGAAAGATGATGGTCGCCCCGATAGTGGAGCCGGTCACCGCAATGGCTGCGCCGGTAAACGGTCCGAACAGAAAGCCGGCCCCGATCGTGAACCAGATAGCGCCGGGCACGGAGATCGATACCGCCAGCGCATAGATTACGGTGTAAACCAGCACCGCCACCAGCAGATTGTCGGCGACGAAGGCTTCCAGCGCCGCCCGGTTGTCCTGCAGCGTCTCAAGGTTCAGGTGACGCCACGCGCCACTGGCCAGCAGCGTGGCGAGCGCAGCCAATATGATCAGTAGCGGCAGAAGCCGCCTCCAGCCCGGCTTCCCCGCCGCTGGCGCTTCAGGCGGAGCGGGGATGGTCATCGACCGGCGGGAACTTTGGCGGGTGTGTGCATATGATGGCGGCCCTGTGCTGATATCGCGTCACCGCCATTCGCGCAGCTTGCGCGCTTCATGACAAGGCGGACTTGATCAGTCCCTGTGACACCCATACCCGCTTGACACTTGGTGGCCGCGCCGGTAGTTACCGCGGCTCGATTTTCGCCGGGCTCTGCCCGTCTGCGCTGGACCATGCGGACGTGACGGGGAGGCTGGCAGTTTGGCCTTTCAGGAGCTTTCGCCGTGAAACGTACATTCCAGCCGTCCAAACTCGTTCGCGCCCGGCGTCACGGTTTCCGCGCCCGTATGGCGACCAAGGCAGGCCGTCAGGTCATCGCGCGCCGCCGTGCACGTGGCCGCAAGCGGCTCTCGGCCTGAGCGGCTCCGACTCAATTCCAGTGAAATACCCGGATCGCGCTGCGCGCCTACGCGTGCGGCGCGATTTTTTGCGTGCGCGTGACGTTGGCCGCTCGGCGGCGCGTCCGGGCCTTGTGGTGCAGGCGGTCCCGCGTGATCCCGCGGACGGGCCGGCGCGGGCTGGTTTCACCGCCTCAAAGAAGGTCGGAAACGCCGTGCAGCGCAATCGGGCCCGCCGGCGGCTGAAAGAAGCAGCGCGGCTCATACTGCCCCTTCATGGCGCGCCCGGAACCGACTATGTGTTCATTGCGCGCGCCCATACCGCTGCACGGCCCTGGACGGCTTTGCTTGACGATATGAAAAGCGCATTGCTAAGCCTCGCCGCGCCAACAGGGCCCCGCAAAACCGTGAAGGACGTCCCCGATCATGGGTGAAACCCGTAACATGCTTATCGCGATCGTGGTCGCGATCATCATCCTCACCCTTTATCAGATGTTCGTGGTCGAGCCGATGACGGCCGAACAGCGCGCTGAACGTGAAGCCGCCGAAGCGGTGCGCGCCGAGCAAGCCGCAGAGCCGGAAGCGCCGGGCGCGTTTGGCGCCGAGGATGCCCCGCCGAGCCTTGCAGGTTTTGTCGAGCGCGATGTGGCGCTCGCCCGGTCAGAGCGCATCCAGGTGCGCACGCCCGCCCTTGAAGGCTCCATTTCGCTCAATGGCGCGCGCTTCGATGATCTGCGGCTGTTGCGCTATGACGTGGCCGTAGGTGTTGACGAGCCGGTAACGCTCCTCTCCCCGCAAGGCACGCGCGGCGGTCATTATGCCATTGATGGCTGGACCGGCGCTGCCGGTGCGCCGTCTGGCCTGCCCGGTCCGTCGACGCGCTGGGAGGTGACGGGCAACCGCACGCTTACGCCCACAACGCCGGTCACGCTGGAATATTCTACAGGCGACCTCACATTCCGCCGCACGATCTCGGTTGATGAGGACTATCTCTTCACCGTCACCGATCAGGTCACCAATGCAGGCACAGCGCCGGTTTCGCTCTCGCGCTTTGGCCTGGTACGTCAGGAAGGCATTCCCGAAGACACCACCAATTTCTTTATCCTGCATGAGGGTCCGATTGGCGTCGTCGGCAACTCGCTGATGGACCGCAAATACAATCCGCTCACCCGCGATGGTTCGATGGAGCGCACCGGTGCTGGCGGCTGGATGGGCATCACCTCCAAATACTGGCTCACGGCCGTTGCCCCGCAGGGCGATGGCGAGATGCGCGCACGCTTTGAAGCGCGTCAGGGCCAAGGCGGGCTGACCATCTTTGAATCCAGCTTCGTGCGCACCGCAGACACGATCGGGCCCGGCGCGACGCTCACCAGCACTTCGCATGTGTTTACGGGCTCAAAATCTGTTCCCCTGCTCCA
>CAZCEG010000102.1:0-8074 GCA_964497275.1 uncultured Oceanicaulis sp. | reverse complement strand
GAGCCCGCGCGCTTCCTGCTTCTCATAGTCCTCACTGGAGGAGAACCAGGCCTCGAAGCGGTGGCCCTCATCGCATTGCAGGGCATAGCGGATCATGGGCCGGTGAACTCCCGCCCGCCCTTGAGGGCCGGAATGCGCTGGCGCGCGGAGTGCACATCCTCGATATCGATTTCAGCGTGGAGGATGCCCGGCTCGTCATGGTCCAGCACGCCCACCACATCGCCCCAGGGCCCGACCACCATGGAGCGGCCCCAGGTCTTGCGCCCGTCGGCGTGATGACCGCCTTGGGCAGGCGCAAGGATGAAGCTGCCCGTCTCGATGGCGCGGGCGCGCAGGAGTATCTCCCAGTGCGCCTTGCCAGTGGGGCGGGTGAAGGCCGACGGCACGGCAATCGCTTGCGCCCCGCCCAGCGCCAGTGCGCGGTAAAGATAGGCAAAGCGCACATCGTAGCAGATGGTGAGGCCCAGCTTGATGCCCGCCGCCTCTGCCATGACGGCGCGGCTGCCGGGCGCGTAATTGGTGCTCTCCGACCACACCTCGCCCTGCCCAAGCGCCACATCGAACATGTGGATCTTGTCGTAATGGGCTTTGCGCGCCCCATCCGGCCCGAACAGCATGGAGCGGTTCACCGCCCGGCCATCCTCGCCAAGAAAGGCCATGGAGCCCGCCAGAATGTCGATTTTGAGCGCGTCAGCGAGCGCGGAGAGGCGTTTGGCGCCCGGATCGGCCTCAGGGGTGCGAAGGGCCGTAAACAGTGCTGTAGCGTCCTTCTGGACGAGATTGGTGACCTCCGGCGTCAGGACCAGTTTCGCACCCGACCCGGCCGCCTCGCGGATCATGCGTTCGGCGTCGTCGATATTACGCTCCGGGTCGGTGCCCGAGCGCATCTGGACGAGGGCAATGGCAGTCTTGCTCATGCCTGCCCTGCCAGCATGGGATCAAGCCTTCCTGCGCGATCGAGCGCAAAGAGATCATCGCAGCCGCCCACATGGGTCTCGCCAATGAAAATCTGCGGGAAGGTGTTGCGCCCGGAGCGGGCCTGCATCTCGGCCCGCAGGGAAGGATCAAAGCCCGCCTCGATCTCCGCGAACGCCGCGCCCTTCTCTTTCAGCAGCGCGACCGCGCGCGTGCAGTATGGGCAGAAGGGGCGGGTGTAGATGGTGATGGCAGGCGCGCTCATGAGGGTCCTCGAAGGGGCGGATTTGAGCCGTTTATGTAATCACATCGGTGGGTTTGACAACGCGCGCCAGCGTCAGCGCATCCACGCGCGCCGCCCCTGCCCGTTTCAGGGCACGCGCGCACGCCTCCAGCGTCGCGCCTGTGGTGTACACATCATCGATGATGACGATATGCGCGTCCTCAAGCTTGGCCTTGCGGCCCGGACGCACGGCAAAGGCACCGGCCACATTGCGGCGCCGGCCCTTGGCGCTCTGCCCGCCCTGGCTGGGCGTGGCGCGGGTGCGAAGCAGAATGTGCGGATCGGTGCGGATGCCGGTCAGCTTCGTCAGCGCGCGGGCGAGCAATAGCGACTGGTTGAACCGCCGCTTGCGCAGGCGCTGGCCATGCAGCGGCACCGGCACCAGAAGGTCTGCGCCTTCCAGCACGTCTGCGCCTGCCCGCTTCATCCAGCCACCAAAGGCGGCAAGCCCGTCCACCCGCCCGCCATGTTTGAGCGACAGCACCAGCTGGCGGCTTTCAGGCGCATAGACGAAAGCTGAACGGGCGATGTCGAAGGCGGGTGCGCGCGCCGCACACGGCCCGCACTGCGCCCCCTCGCCAACCGGAAAATCAAAGGGAAAACCGCACGTCTGACACCAGGGCCGGTCAAGGAAAATGATCTTCGACCAGTCTGCCGGGCTCAGCTGGCCATGGGCCGAAACCGCCTCGTGCGAAAGCAACGAAACCGGCGGCCAGATGATGTCGGCGAGGGCCGTGATCAGACGCGGCGCTTTTCTTGACGCGCCCGCCGGTCCATATCGGCCCCATGATAGCATCGACCGGCCAGCCCCCTCTCCTGTTCGACCGCGCGCTCCTCAAAGCGCGCCGAACCCGTGCAGCCGCCAGCTTCACAGATTACGCCTTCCTCGCCAACCGCGCGGCAGACGATTTGCTGGACAGGGTGGCGGCGGTGAACCGCACGTTTGATACGGCCCTCGTCATTGGCGGCGGCGGCGCGGTCGGCCGTGCGCTGGCCCAAAGGCCGGACGTGCAAGGCAAGATCGGCACGCTCATCGAGACGGACCTCTCGCCCGCCATGGCGGCGCGCTTTGAGGGCCATGCGCTGGCGATGGACGAGGAGCGCCTGCCGATAGCCGATGAAAGCGTCGATCTCGTCCTCTCCTGCCTCTCCCTGCACTGGACGAATGATCTTGTGGGCGCGCTGATCCAGATAAACCGGGCGCTCAAGCCCGATGGCTTCTTTGCCTGCGCGATGCTGGGCGGGGCGACGCTGACAGAGCTGCGCCAGTCGCTCATGGCCGCCGAGGACGAGATTTACGGGCGCGTCAGCCCCCGCGTCTCGCCCTTTGCCGATACGGTGGACCTTGCGGGGCTTCTGACGCGGGCAGGCTTTGCCATGCCGGTTTCCGACGTGGACAGGGTGACGGTGCGCTATGGCAATGCCTTCGTGCTGATGCGCGATTTGCGCAAGATGGGCGAGACGAGCGTGCTCGACCAGCGCTCACGCACGCCCGTCCACCGGCAGTTCTTCGTGAAAACGGCGCAAATCTATGCAGAGCGCTTTGCCGACGCCGACCGGCGCATCCCGGCGAAGTTTGAAATCCTGCACGCTGCGGGCTGGGCACCCCATGAAAGCCAGCCAAAGCCGCTTCGTCCCGGCTCGGCGAAAATGCGCCTTGCGGACGCTCTGGGGGTCAGGGAACAAGGGACCGGCGAGAAGGCGGGCTAGGCCAATCACTATCAACTAGATTAGCGAGGCCATCAAATATAGGCTCCAGAATCGTCAAAGTTGCTATCGGGCTGGAGAATAAGATGGCATATAGAAAAATCCCGCTGGATTCTTTGGTCGTTAATCCCGCGAACGACCGA
This sequence comes from uncultured Oceanicaulis sp., assembly GCA_964497275.1. Lineage (GTDB taxonomy): Bacteria > Pseudomonadota > Alphaproteobacteria > Caulobacterales > Maricaulaceae > Glycocaulis. The sequence continues at coordinate 5,026 of CAZCEG010000102.1, read as the reverse complement.
CATGGGGAACTTGAAAACGAAACTGCCGCGATCGCTCAATTATTTGCAATCCGGGAGTCACATATGAAAGTACTGGCTCGCGATATAGTCGAGCAAGGTCGGATTTTCGAGCCGCCACTGGTATTTCCGAAAGACGGTAAGTATGTCGTTGCGGACGGCAACAGGCGCACAACCTGCCTAAAACTACTGCAAAGCCCACGGCGCGCACCGACAGTAGAATTACAAAGTTTCTTTGCTGATCTCCGGAGCAGGTGGCCCGGCGAGTTTCCCGACCAAATTGAATGTCAAGTTGAAGCAGACAGAGACCGGGTCGACGAAATTCTTTTTCGACGACATACAGGTGTGCAAGGAGGCTTAGGGCAAAGCAACTGGAACGACAGAATGAAAAACAATTTCGTGCTTCGCACCGGGCGCTCGTCTGGGGTCAACGTGGCGGATGAGATCGAAAAACATCTTAATAAAGCAGACCTTCTACCGAGTAAAAAGATACCTAGATCAAATTTAAACCGTCTTTTGTCCTCTGAGGCTATTCGAAACCGGGTGGGCATTTCGGTCAAAAAGGGTAAATTAGTTGTAATAAAGGACGAGGATCAGACGCTCGAAATACTATCTCGTATTGCAAGTGATTTGGCGAACCGCAAGAAGACACTCGATGACATATGGGACACTGAGTCGAAACGGCAGTATATTGATGAGCTAGAGGTTGAAGGCATACTTCCCTCGCCTACAAGTCGCCCATCGGAACAAAAACATTCAACCAAGCCGGCTACGGGGAAATCAAAACCCAGCGCACCTCGCCCTAAGCAATGGCCGCACTTGATTCCAGATATTGACTATGGAGTGGTTTGGGTTGCTGAAACCCAACGTCACAGAGCAATCTGGGAAGAGCTTCAATATCATGTCCAAGTGACCCAAATGCCGAATGCGGCGGCGGTACTACTTCGAGTATTGCTGGAGATTTCTACTGATCACTACATTAGCCGTCAGAAGGTTTCCGCCGTAACGCCCGACGATAAGTTGCCAAGGAAAGTGGGTGCTGCTGCTGAAAACATGCTCTCGCGAGGTGACATCAATAGGAGCTACAAGCAAGCCATTGAAAAGCTTAGGCAGAGAGAAGAAATTGTTTCAATTGATACGCTAAACAAATATGTTCATTCACCAAAATTCAGCGTTTCAACCGACCACCTAAGAGCCATGTGGGAAACGCTTTCCGAGTATATATGCCTGTGCCTAAACGCTCCTAAAGCTTGACGTTTTAGTCCGGGTAGGCACTTCGACGCCGCTAGCTACCTTCGCCCGAGAGAGCGCCGGTCACCTCGGTCTCGATATAGGTCCACATGCCGCCATTGCCGCCGCCGAGCAGGGACAGCGTCCCGATAATGGCAAGGGCGATGAGGGCGATAATCAGCGAGTATTCGATGGCCGTCGCGCCGCGTTGATCGGCAATCAGAGACGGTCGCGCAGCTCTGCGGCCAGCGGAATGTCGGCAGGCAGAAGACGGTAGCTGTTCAGATCGCGCGGCATGACCCAGGCGATGCGCTGCCCCTCTTTCGCATCTGGAAACCCGTCCCATTTGCGGCAGACATAGAGCGGCATCAGGAGATGACGCCCGTCCTGCAGCGCAAGGGACGAAAAGGCGAAGGGCTGCAGACAGCGTTCGCATGGCTCAACTCCCAGTTCCTCGCGCAGCTCCCGCACGATGGCCCCTTCGGGATGTTCGCCCGGCTCGATCTTGCCGCCGGGAAACTCCCAGAACCCCGAATGGGCCTTGCCTTCAGGACGTTGCGAGATCAGCACCCTGCCATCAGGGTCAAGAAGTGCGCACGCCGCCACCAGCAAAAGCCCGGTTCCGGGATCAGGCATCGTCTCTCACTTTCCTTAAGGGCGCGTGTGGAAGAAGGGTTTACGAAGCGCTAACGCTTAACGGCCGCCGCCGGAGGTTTCGTCCTCGAACGCACCGGGGTCCTCACCGTCATCGAACGCGTCCTCCTCCTCAGGGTCAGGCTCGCCATTATCAAGCCCGGTGCCGGGCTCAGGCACATCCGACCGGCGAAGGGAGGAGGGCGCAGGCACGCCGGAGCGCGTGACCGGATAGCTCTGGCGCACGGTGTCCAGCAGCGTCTGGATACCCTCCAGCGTGAGGAAGCGCACGATATTGCCGCGCAGGCTGTCGAGGCCCGGGCGCGGTTGCAGGCGGCGGTCGGTGACGGTGAGCACATGCCAGCCGAACTCGGTCTGGAAGGGCTCGGTCGTCTCTCCGGTTGGGGTCGCAAAGGCAACCTGCGAGAAGGCGGCCACCATGCCGTCGCGGGTGAAGAAGCCCAGATCACCCCCCTCCAGCCGCGTGCCGGGGTCCTGACTGACCTGCGCGGCGAGCTGGGCGAAATCCTGTCCTTCGGCGAGCAGGCGGGCGACCTCTTCAGCCTCCTCGCGCGTGTTCACGAGGATGTGACGGGCACGCACTTCCTCCACGCGCGGGGCAAGCCGGTTCTGTTCTTCATAGATACGCTCGATGGCTTCTTCGGTGATGGCATCGGCCACCACGGTCTCGACGAGGATATTGCCAAGGATGCGCTCCTCGGCAGCAGCAAGGCGGCGCCTTGCCTCCACATCACGGTCCAGCCCCCGGCGCAGCGCTTCCAGCGCCAGAAGGCGCTGCTCGACAAGCTCTGACAGGACCTGCTGGAATATGGGATCAGCGATGGCCACACTGGCAGGGTTATCGTGCAGGCTGCGCGCGGCGATCTCGCGGCGCACATCGGAGGCATAGATCACCGTGGCACCCACTTCCGCCGCGACGACATCATCGGCACTGGCCGGTTCCAACGCCAGAAAACGCGCCAGCACATCGACGCGGCGCTCGGCCGAGATATCGGCTTCAGCAGGGCGTCCCTCGCGGTGCCCCTCGGGCGCACACGCCGCCAGCGCGAATACCGCGCACGCCACACTCAATGCTCTGGTGCAGTGCCTTGCCAGCCGGTTTGATTGACACACTATGCCTGCCTCCTTAAGTCCCTGAACAGCGGCGCTGCTCAAGGGCCAGCGCCAACCGGGTGTGCCTGCCATTTACACCGGCAAGGCCGCCTGATCACCCATTTCGCCCCGCGACGGCTGACAAAACATGCTTTCTTTCGCCCGCAAGCTTCTTGGCTCCTCCAACGACCGGACCGTCCGGCGCATGGCCACCAAAGTCCAGCAGATCAACGCGCTCGAGCCAAGCTTCCAGGCGCTTGATGACGAGGCTTTGAAGGCCAAAACCGGCGAATTCAGGGCACGGCTGGAAAAGGGCGAGACGGTGGACCAGCTGCTGCCCGAAGCCTTTGCGGCCACCCGTGAAGCAGCCAAACGCGCCCTTGGCGAGCGCCATTACGATGTGCAGCTGATGGGCGGCATGGTGCTGCACGAGGGCGGCATTGCCGAGATGAAAACCGGTGAGGGCAAGACGCTGGTCTCCACCCTTGCCGCCTATCTGAACGCGCTGCCGGGCAAGGGCGTGCACATCGTGACCGTCAATGACTATCTCGCCCAGCGCGACTCTGAATGGATGGGCCGGGTATTTGCGCGCCTTGGCATGACCACAGGCGTGATCCTGAACCAGATGATGGATGAGGAACGCCGCCGGGCCTATGCCTGCGACATCACCTACGGCACCAATAACGAGCTCGGCTTCGACTATCTGCGCGACAACATGAAGTACACGCGCCGCGAGATGGTGCAGCGCGGCCACGCCTACGCCATCGTCGACGAGGTGGACTCCATCCTGATCGACGAGGCGCGCACGCCGCTGATCATCTCCGGGCGCACCGATGACCGCTCGGACTTCTACAAGACCATAGACAAGCTGATCCCGCTTCTGGGCGAGGACGATTTCACGCTGGACGAGAAGAACCGGCAGGTCACCTTCACCGAGGACGGCACCGAGCGCGTCGAGGAATTGCTGCGCGAGCACGGGCTGCTGGAAGAAGGCGATCTCTACGATGTGGAGAACATCGCGACCGTCCACCACCTCAACCAGGCGCTCAAAGCCCACAAGCTGTTCCTGAAGGACAAAGACTATATCGTCCGTGACGACAAGGTGATGCTCATTGACGAGTTCACCGGGCGGATGATGACCGGGCGGCGCCTGTCTGACGGCCTGCACCAGGCCATCGAGGCGAAGGAAAACGTCGAGATCCAGCCTGAAAACCAGACGCTGGCCTCCATCACCTTCCAGAACTATTTCCGCCTTTACAAGAAGCTCTCCGGGATGACCGGCACGGCCGCCACCGAGGCCGACGAGTTTGCCGGCATCTATAATCTCAACGTGGTCGAGATCCCGACCAACCGGCCCGTCCAGCGGATCGACGGCGATGACGAGCTCTACCGGACGGCCAAAGAGAAATACAAGGCCATCATCGACAGCATCAAGGAAGCCCATGGCCGCGGCCAGCCCATCCTTGTGGGCACGGTGTCGATCGAGAAGTCGGAAGTCCTCTCCGAGCTCCTGACCAAGGAAAAGATCAAGCACCAGGTGCTGAACGCGCGCTATCACGAGCAGGAAGCGGCCATCATTGCGCAGGCCGGCGTGCCCGGCGCGGTGACCATCGCGACGAACATGGCCGGGCGCGGCACTGACATCAAGCTGGGCGGCAATACCGACTTCCAGATCAATGAGTGGCTGAAAGCGGAGAAAGCGGCAGGCCGCGAGCCTGACGAAGCTGCCATCGCCGCACGCCGCGCCGAGATCGAGGCCGATGTCGCCGCGAAGAAGAAGACCGCGCTGGAAGCAGGCGGCCTTTACGTGATCGGCACAGAGCGCCACGAATCGCGCCGGATCGACAACCAGCTGCGCGGCCGGTCTGGCCGCCAGGGCGATCCGGGCCGCTCGCAATTCTTCATCTCGGTCGAGGACGATCTGTTGCGCATTTTCGCGCCGGAGCGCCTTGACGGGATCATGCGCACGCTGGGGATGAAGGAAGGCGAAGCCATCCAGCACCCCTGGATGACCAAGGCGGTGGAGACCTCGCAGAAAAAGGTCGAGCAGCGC
>CAZCEG010000101.1:0-8118 GCA_964497275.1 uncultured Oceanicaulis sp. | reverse complement strand
CCCGGCCATCCCAGCGCCAGCGTGCCAGCGCGCGCAATGTAATAGCCAAGGAAGGCAAGCCACAGCCCGTGCCCGCCGAAGGCGGGCCGCAGGGCAAAATCCAGCGCCACATACATCACCAGCGCCGCCACCATCGCATTGCGCATGAGCGGGCCTCTGGTCGTGCCGATCATCAGCCCGTCCAGCTGCCAGCTGGCAAACCCCATCACCGGCACCAGTGCGCAAGAGGGCAGGAAGGCCATGGCCGCTGAGCGCGTCGCCTCGTCTGCGGTGATGAGGTGGATGAAGGCTTCCCCGAAGAGGATGAGGGCAAGCGAGGCGAGCCCCGCAAAGGCGGCTGCCTGTTCGCTCGTCAGGCGGAAGGCGCGTTTCAGCCCCTTCCAGTCGCCCCTGCCTGCCGCCTTGCCAGCAACCGTTTCGGTGACATGGGCAAAGGCGTCGAGGAAATAGGCGATGATGGAGATGAATTGCAGCAGCACGGCATTGCCAGCCATCACGTCGGTGCCTTCGCGCAGGCTCGCCTCGTTGAACCAGGCAAATCCGGCGAGCAAGGCCAGCGTGCGCAGGAAGATATCGCGATTGACGGCAAAGAGGCGGGCCATGGCCTGAGGCGCGAGCACCAGGGCGCGGGTAAGCGCGGCCGGCGGACGGTCCTTCAGCACGAGGGCAACCAGCCCTGCGCCTGCGATCAGGTGCAACCACAGCGCCAGCGTGGAGGCCCAGCCAACGCCTGCCACACCCCAGCCAAGGCCGATGACGAAGAGGATGGAGAGGGCTGCATTGATGATGTTGAGGATGGCCTGCAGCCAGAGGGCGAGCCCTGTCCGCCCCAGCCCGATCAGCCAGCCATAAAGCGCGAAACCGGCAAGGGCGGCCGGCGCGCTCCATATGCGGGCATCGAAATAGGCAGCGCTTGCCAGCTCCACATCGGCTTCAGCCGAAAAGACCGCAAAGGCCAGGGGTTTGAGCGGCCATTGCGCCGCGATCAGCACCGCGCCAATGCCAAGCCCGGTAATAACGGCGCGGATCAGGCTGGCGCGCACATCGGCCTCATCGCCGCGCCCGTCGGCCTGTGCGGTCAGGGCGGTGGAGCCCATGCGCAGGAAGCCGAAGGCCCAGAAGACGAAGTTGAAGATCAGCGCGCCGAGCGCCACGGCGGCGATTTCTGCCGTCGCGCCGGTCTGGCCGATGACGGCGATATCCACCAGCCCTACCAGAGGCGTAGCCATGTTGGCCGCCATGATGGGCAGGGCAAGGGCGAGCACCTTGCGGCGGGTGAGCGGGGACGGGCCGGTCATCTGCGCCGATTAGCGCCAAATACGCGCCCTCGCAAATGATCAGTAATCACATTAGCTTGCGCCCTTTAACCTGACGCCGCGAAGGAGATTGCGCCATGATCCGTGCCTGGGCCGCTCATGAGAAAGCCGGACAATTCAGCGAGATCAGCTATGATCCCGGCGCGATCGGTGCCGATGAGGTGGAGATCGCGGTGGAGGCCTGCGGGCTCTGCCATTCCGATCTCTCGCTTCTCGACGAAGAATGGGGTGAGACAGCCTTTCCGCTGGTTCCCGGCCATGAGGTAGTCGGCACGATCCGCGCGCTGGGCAAGGGCGTGCATCACCTTGAAATCGGCCAGCGCGTGGGCGTGGGCTGGCTCGCGCGCTCCTGCCTCACCTGCAATACCTGCATGTCGGGTGACCATAATCTGTGCGCCAGCGCGCAAGGCATTGCCATTGGCCGGTTTGGCGGCTTTGGCGAGGCGGTGCGGGTGCAGGCGGCATGGGCGGTGCCATTGCCGGACGGGCTGGATGCGCGCGCGGCGGGGCCGCTCTTTTGCGGCGGCATCACCGTGTTTGCGCCCATCGTCGCCTTCAATGTGAAGCCGACAGACCGTGTGGGCGTGATCGGCATTGGCGGGCTCGGCCATCTTGCCTTGCAATTCCTGAACGCCTGGGGCTGTGAGGTGACGGCCTTCACCTCCACTGGCGCCAAGGCGGAAGAAGCGAAAAAGTTCGGCGCGCACCGCATCGTCGACAGCCGGTCCAAGGATGCGCTCAAAGCCGAGGCCGGGCGCTATGACTTCATTCTCTCCACCGTGGCCGTGCCGCTGGACTGGAAGCGCTATATCGCAGCCCTCGCGCCCAAGGGCCGCCTGCATACGGTCGGGGCAGTATCGGAACCTCTGGAAATCCCGGCCTTCTCGCTGATCGGCGGGCAGAAATCGGTCTCCGGATCGCCGGTCGGCAGCCCTGCCGTGATGGCGCAGATGCTGGAGTTCTGCGCGCGCCACGACATCAATCCGCAGGTGGAATACATGCCGATGAGCCAGATTGATGACGCCTTCCAGCGTCTTCGCGATGGCAAGCCGCGCTATCGCATCGTGCTGGAAAACGATTTCGCCTGATCCCAAAAAATGTCCCCCGCGATGCTCGGCGCGGGGGACATCAGATGCCGGATGCGAAAAGGGGAGCGCACCCGGCCGTCGAAATATGATCCGGCCCTAGCCCTGATCAGCGTTGCGGCGATCGCCGGTCTCGGCCAGGCGAGTATTCAGCCGTGCTTCAACGCGCGCATCGAGATCACGCATCGCCTGTTCTACAGCCGCGTCATAACACGCACGAGCGCGCTGAAGCTGGGCCGCTTCGCGCTGACCACGCACGTCGCAGATGGAGCGTGCCGCATCATGTATCTGGCGTTCGATAGCGGCCTGGCCGCGCTCGGATTCGAGCGCACTGCGCTCAAACTCCACGACGCGGCTGGTTTCATGCTGGGCGAGGGCAGGGGTGGTAAGGGCGAGCGCGGACAGCGCCGCAGCTGCGAGAGGGAGGGGGGAGAATTTCATCTGACCGTTTCCTTGTCTTCGAGGGTTGATATCGACCAAGTGACTGCCGGTGCGGGTCTGACGCCTGCTGCCTGTCCAGCCACACTTGCACCCTCGCACGTCCAACATTGCGTGTGGCTGTCGACGGCCTGAAATCCTCGTAAGGAAGTGTCGGTTTGGTAACGAATTACCGGCCCTGCCCGGCGCAGCGCTTCGAGCAGTAGACAACGCGCTCCCAGTCGCGCTCCCACTTCTTGCGCCAGCTGAAGGGGCGCTTGCAGACAGGACAGGTCTTCTGCGGCAGGTCTGCCTTGGCGACCGCCTTGCCGGAGCCTTTGCGCCTCATTGCCCGCCCTCGCCAAAATCGAACGCCACCTGACGCGGGTCCGCCGCCTTTGCCCGCTTGCGCAGCTGGCCTGTCTGCTTCAGGCCGGACTTGCGGCTACCATGGCGGATATTGATGGCGCGGGCCTCATCGCGATAACCGGCGCTTTTGCGGATGGCGGTCATGCGCGCGCGGGCCTCGCGCGCTGCCGCCTCATGATCGACAATACGGTCAGGATAGGTGTCACCCAGCGCCACGCCCGCCGCCTGTAGGGCTGCCGGACCTGCCTTCCATGGCTCGTGCAGGAAGGGGGTGGGCAGATCTGCCAGCTCTGGCACCCAGCGGCGGATGAACACCCCTTCCGGGTCCTGATCGAAGGACTGCTTTACCGGGTTATAGATGCGCGGGGTATTGATGCCGGTCGTGCCGGACTGCATCTGGAATTGCGGATAATGGATGCCGGGCTCGAAATCGGTGAAGCGCGCGGCCAGCGCCGCTGCCGGTGCCCGCCAGTCCTGCCAGAGATGATAGCTGGAAAACGCCGCTGCCATCGCCCGCATGCGGAAATTCAGCCAGCCAGTGGCGTTCAGCGCCCGCATGCAGGCGTCGAAGAAGGGAAAGCCGGTCTCGCCATCAATCCAGCGCTGCAGGGTTCCAGGCGTCGCTTCGGGGCGTGCGCCGCGCCAGGCAGGATGCAGCTCGGCATGCTCGATTGATGTCTGGTCCTCGAATTTCTGGATGAAGTGGCAGTGCCAGTGCAGGCGGGCGATGAAGCTGTCGATGGAGCGCGCATAGCCGGTATCGCCCGCCTCCCTGTGGTGGGCGCGGGCGGCAAGGGCTGCCTGATAGCTTTCGCGCATGGAGAGCGTGCCGAACGCCAGATGCGCCGACACCCGCGAGCAGGCATCAAAGGCCGTCAACGGCGAGGACATGGCCCGGCGATAATCCGCCCCACGCGTCTGCAGAAAGCTCTTCAGATCGCTGCGGGCCTGATTGCGTCCGCCCGTCTGCCGCAAGGGGCAAGGGTCGGGCGCAAGGCCCAGCCTCGCTGGCGATGGCGGCGCCCCGCGTGTCAGCGATGGACCGTAAAGCCGCTCAGGCGCCCTGTAGAGCGGTTGCGCCATGAACCTGTCCCAGTGCGCGGCCCAGCCATTGCGGCCCTTGTGCGGGCGTCTGACGCCATGCTGGGCGTGTTCTGTGAAGATGATGCCGTGATCGCGGGCCCAACCTGCCACCGCGCGGTCTCGCTGCCAGGTGGCGATCAGGCCGGTCTCCTCATGTGCCTCGATATGGGTGAAGGCATGCTCGGCGTGGATGGCGGCGAGCACGTCCGTCACTTCACCAGTGCGGACAACGAGGTTGATGCCGCGCGCTGTGAGCGCAGCGTCGAGCCCCGTAAGGCATTCGGTCAGGAAGGCGTACTGGCGGGCGGAGTATTCCGGTCTTGCCCACAAGGAGGGCTCGATCACGTAAAGCGCGATCACCGCCCCGCGTGCGGCGGCGGCGTTCAGCGCAGCATGATCCTCCACGCGCAGGTCACGCTTGAACCAGACAAGGCTGAGGCTCATCGCGCCAGGGCTCGCCACAGTCTTTGCAGAAGCGGGCGCACTGGCAGGAAGAGCCGATAAAGGCCTTCCAGCAGCCATATGAGCGGCGGCGTGGCAGCGATATGTCCCGCCCAGCGCCAGCCGGGCGTCGCCTTCCACAGCTCGGCAAAGGCGCGCGCACCGGAGACGAGCGTCCCGTCCGCCAGCTTCACATGAAACCGCGCCATGGCCTGTGTCTGGTTCAGGCCTGCTGGCAGGGCGTCAGCGCTTGATGACACATCGTGGAAGGCTGCCTTGCTACCCTTGGCGGCGTAATAGCCTATCTCTGCACGGCACATGGGACAGGCGCCGTCATAGAAGACCTCGCAGGCCTGCTCCTGCTCACGCTGCGCAGCGTGTTGATCTTGTGTTTGCGTTTTTGCGTCCATGTGTCTGAATCTAGGGCTAAGGGCTTGCGGGGGAAGTGCGGATGACGAAAGGGCCGGTGGCCATTATCGGAGCAGGGCTCGCAGGCGCGGCCTGCGCACGGGGCTTGCGGTCTGCCGGGGTGGCGTGCGTGCTGTTCGACAAAGGCAGGGGGCCGGGTGGCCGCCTCTCCACCCGCCGCGCCGAGACGCCCGCTGGCGAAGCGCAGATCGACCATGGTGCGCAGTTTCTCACCGCCCGTGGCGATGCCTTCAACCGGCTCATGGCGGAGGCTGAGGCAGCTGGCGCCGCGGCGCAATGGAGCGGCAGGCTCGTTTCCATCGACAGGGCCGGCAATGTGGAGCCCTTGCGCGATGAAGCGCGCTGGACGGGCGTGCCGGGCATGAATGCCATCGTGAAGTTTGCGCTTACCGGCTTTGATGTCCGCTTCGGCCACAGGATCGTGAAGCTTTCAAAGCGCAGCGATGGCTGGCATGTGGCGATGGAGGATGACAGCGCGGCAGGGCCGTTCGCTGCGGTTGCCGTCACCATTCCGCCCGAACAGCTGATCGATCTTTTCGCGCGCTCCAATGCCGATTTCGCCGAGCAGATCGCAGAAGCAAAAGAGGCCGTGATCGGCCCGTGTCAGGCGGTGATGCTGCAATGTGACCCGAAGTTCGATCCCGGATTTGACGCGGCCAAGCTCTATGGCGGCGGCGTCACCTGGATGGCCCGCACCCTCTCCAAGCCCGGCCGCAAGGGCGCCGATAGCTGGATACTGCACGCCAGTCCCAACTGGTCACGTGTGCATCTTGAGGACGCGCCAGAAAGCGTGGTGCGCGCGCTGACCGAGGAGGTGCATGTGCGCTTTGGCATGCCCCTGCCGCACTGGGCTGAGGCGCATCGCTGGCGTTATGCCTTGAGCGAGAAAGCGCCCGGCACGCCCTTCCTGCTCGATGAGACAGGCACTGTCGGCTGTGCAGGCGACTGGCGTCTTGGGGGGCGGGCAGAGCTCGCCTGGAATAGCGGCCTCACGCTAGGCCAAGCGCTCGCCGCCTAGCTTTCGCTTTCAGGCTTGATCAGGAAATGACCGTGCAGGGCGGCCACCGGCGCAGCCCGCCGGTCCTGCCACGCTTCCACCCTTACATTGGCCACGCGCGCGCCCTGACGGGTGATGATGCCGCGTGCATAGACATCCTGCGGGCGAGCGGGGCGCAAATAATCCACCGAGACATCGATGGGCTTGGGCAATGCCGCCAGCCGCGTACCCGCCAGCAGCGCTGCCGAAGCCGTGATTTCCATGAACGCGCCGATAGCGCCGCCATGCAGGGCCGGGATCAGCGGATTGCCGACGAGATCGCCCGTATAGGGCAGGATCGCGGTCAGCTCATCGCCATGATCATCAAAGCGCACCCCCATCGTGCGCACATAGGGGCTGGAAAGCAGGGGCTGGAGCGCGCTGATCATGAGGGCACCTTGCTGATCGGTGTTGCACCTTCACCAAAGGCCTTGCGCGCGCGCTCTGCCGCTTCCTGGCTGACGCGGCTGACCATGAAGGCGGCAGCAGCGGTCGCCACGGGATCGGACGGATCGCCGTCATGGGCGATGGCGTTGACGAAGGCAAAAAGGCCGGAGGCCCGTATGCAGCGGGCTTCGGCCACCACATCACGGCCGGGTTCTGCCGGGCGCATATAATCAAGGCGCAAATCGAGCGTGGCGGTGGCGTCCTTGCCGCCGAGGCCTGCAAACGCCGCAAGCCCGCAGGCATGGTCCAGAAGCGCCGTCACTACCCCGCCATGCAGCACGCGCGTCTGCGGATCGCCGATCAGATCGTCGCGATAGGGCGCGCGCATCACCGCCTCGCCGGGCTTTATGCTTTCCAGCCTGAATCCCATCGCAACCGCATGGGGCGAGCCATCCACCAGAAGCGGAGCGAGGGTGTCCAGGAGTGCCTGAAGATCATCTGCCATGCCCGCCATGTAACCATCGCCTGCGCCGATGGCCAGAGGCGGTGTGAGACCCGTCAGGCGGCAAGGCGCCGGGCGGTGATGGTCTCGAGCCCGTTCACGATCTCGTTGCGGTGTGCCGCAGGGGCGCGTTCAGCCTCGACAAGGCGGCGCAGCGCATTGCGGTGCAGGTCGATGATCTCGGTCTCGCGCGGACCAATCTCGCGCACGCGCTCCAGATAGAGGCGCAAGGACCGGCCCACCCGCGCCGCAATCAGATCGCCCTGGCGCATCATGGCAGCGGCCATCGCGTCGGCCTGGTTGAGGGCAGCGTCCATCGGGGTGACAAGGCCGCTCTCAACGTCGGGACCGCGCTTCCACGCGATTCTGTCGCGGTTCACACGCGGAGTTCGCCGGTCGGGCCCGGCAAAACCCGGCACGTTGATGAAGGGTCTCGGGCGCTCGGCAGAGTCCTCAAGCCGGCTGAACAGCATGGCAGGGGAGACAGGGCGCAGAATATAGCTGCTGACGCCCGCGTCGCGCGCGCGCTCGACGGACCCGACAAGCCCACTATCACCCAGCGCGATAACGGGCGCGGTATGCATGGGCAGGGTCTGACGGCGCAGCTTGCGCACCAGTTTCGGGCCGGCCGATTCCTTCTTTGACCAGTCGGCAATCAGAATCGGGCGGGCATAGGTGCGCAGCGCCTCCAGCCCTTCAGCGCCACTGGCAAAGGTGTGTACGTGATCAGCGCCCGCGTGGCGCAGAATGTCGGCGATAAGGCGCCGCATGAAGGTCGACGAGTCCACGATAAGCACGGGCCGGTCCTGCCAGCGCCGTCGTTTTGCGACGCGCACCGGCACGCTGGTGGCGATATCATCAAGCTGCATGGTGGTCCCGCTCCATCCCGAGCAGGCACGCTACGCGCGAAGCCGCGGCATTGCCCGCTCTTTCACGAGACAGGGTAAACAGCCGATTTATATTGAAAGAAGGGCTAGGGCCTGTCCTCATAAAGGGTTTGGAGCGTGATATGCGCGAAAATCGTTCAATGTCAGGAGCAGGCCCGATGGAAGG
>CAZCEG010000100.1:0-8151 GCA_964497275.1 uncultured Oceanicaulis sp. | reverse complement strand
GGACGCGGGACACGGGGGGCAAGAGCAGCGAGCTTTGCCAGCAGTTCTGCGCGATAATCTTCCGCCCCGCCTATGCGGCCCGCCTCAGGCTTGGGCGCAAAGTCGGCCGCACCCAGCGACAGCGCGCGCATGGTCACTTCCGCGCCCTTGTGGGTCAGGGTGGACGCCATCACCACGCGGGCATGAGGCACCGCCTTCAGGATGAGCGGCAGCGCCGTCAGCCCGTCCATGCGGGGCATTTCGACATCAAGGACCACAAGGTCAGGCTGAAGCTCGGACGCCCGCTTCACCCCCTGCTCGCCATCGGCGCACGTCGCAGCCAGCGCAAAGCGCGGATCAGCCTCGACCCAGCGCGCAACGAGGCCACGCACGACGGCTGAATCGTCAATCACCAGAACGCGTGGAAGACCCCGGCTTGCGCCTTGGTCAGGGGGAATGGAGGGTGCGGCGCTCATGAAACGTACCGGACCAATCTCAGACCAGTCCAGCTTCAGCGAACTTCGAGCCGATAATGTCGCCGTCAAACGGCTTCATCACGTATTCGTCCGCCCCGGCGCGCAGGGCCTGCGTGATATGAGCCATGTCGTTCTCGGTGGTGCAGAACACCACGACCGGGCGCTTGCCGCTCTCTTCGGAGCGCAGCGTGACGAGAAAATCAATCCCGTTCATGACGGGCATGTTCCAGTCGAGCAGGATCGCATCGGGCATGGACTTTCGGCAGTGATCGAGCGCCACCTTGCCGTCCTGCGCCTCTTCGCAGGCAAAGCCCAGATCTTCCACGATCTTGCGCGCGACCTTGCGGATCACGCGGCTATCATCAACGACCAGACAGGTTTTCATTGCTCCCAGCGCCCCGCTTTGATCAGGCTGCCATCGCCGTGTCCGGCGAAATCAGCCTTTGCATGTCCAGTATGGCGAGCAGTTCGGTTTCCAACCTGTGAACGCCCGTCAGCATCGAGCGCCAGCGCGCATCAAGATGGGCAGGAACCGTCTCGTAAGTGTCCGGACCAAGGCGCAGCACCTCGCCAACCTCGTCAACGAGGACGCCGTAAAGCTCCGAACCGCGCTCCAGCCCCAGCGCCATGCAGGGCACCCCTGCATCCCTTGGCGGCAGGCCAAGGCGTGCGCGCGCGTCGATCACGGTCACGATGCGCCCCCGCAGATTGAGGAGACCTGCAATCTCGCTGCGCGCCAGCGGCACCGGCGTGATCGCCTGCGGAGCAAATACTTCCCGGATTTCACTGACCTGTGCGCCGCATAGCTGTCCGGCGATGCGCACGGTCACAAACTCAAGACTTCTCGAATAGTCCATCGTCTATCTCCCTACGCTGCCTGTGTCTGGCCGGTGCGTGCCGCCCGGTCCAGTGCCGCAATGAGGCCGCCCCGGTCGCCCGGACGCATCAGGGCGGAAAGGCTGGCCGAGTGCGCGCTGGCGGTCGTGTGATCGCCGACGCCAAGGCGCGGCACATCGCTCCAGTGGCCTTCAGCGCCCAGCGCATCGAGCGCCGCCGGATCGCCGACGATCGCCGCATATTGCGCGCCCATCTCGGCCGCATCGCGCGCTTCGCGCAGGCCGCTCACCACCGTCACATCATACCCCGCAGCAGCCAGAAGGGGCGCCATCATGCGGCGGGCAAAGGAATCCGGTTCCACAAGCAGGATGGGGTGACGGCCAGACCTGGCGGGACGCTGCGGCGCGCCAGACCAGGCGCGCTCCATGTGCCAGGCGATGTCGAGCACTTCGGTCGCACGGCCTTTGATGATCGCCGACCCGATGACGCCGGGGCGTTCCGAACCCATCTGCAGGTCCAGCGTCTCCTCGACGACATCAAGGATTTCCTCAACCGCGACACCGGCCGCGCGATCTTCCTCGGAGAAGACCAGCACCGGGTGACGGCCTTCCTTGCGGAACTCATCGACGCCGGAGGCATGGGCGAGCGGCAGCAGGCGTCCGCGATACTGCACCACGTGACGGGCGTCAGCGACTTCGATCGCGGTTGCGTCAAACTCTTCCAGACGGGTGATGAGGCTGACCGGTACGGCTTTCACATCGCCCTCGCCAGTACGCACCAGCAAGAGGCGCTGACGGTCGGTCTGGGCAGTCTGGGCGCGCGCCTCGTCTTCGCTCGGGGTCGTCTCAGCCGAGTGGGCGATCTCGTTGGAGAGGCCGTTCGGATCAAGAATGATGATGACCGAGCCATCACCCAGAAGCGTGGCGCCCGAGAAGATGGAGATATTGCGAAGCTGCGCGGAGAGCGGCTTGACGACGATCTCCTCGGTATCGAGCACATCGTCGACCACGACACCGAGCTTGCGCCCGTTCGCCTCGATCACGACGACGTAACCCGTCATGGCGCTCTCGGCGGCTTCGGGGCGGCCAAGCACTGCATTGAGGCTGACCACCGGCAGAAGACGGTTGCGCAGGCGGATCATCCGCGCGCCATTCATCGATTCCACCGCGTGGGCGGACCCCGGACCGACCCGCAAAAGCTCGCGCACCGCCAGCTGCGGCAGCGCAAAGCGCGCCTCGCCCGCCTTCACGATAAGGGCCGAGACGATGGCCAGCGTGAGCGGGATCTTGATGGTGAACGTCGTGCCTTTGCCGACCTCGGAGTGGAGGTCGATCGAGCCGCCAATCTGCTCGATATTGGTGCGCACCACATCCATGCCGACGCCGCGGCCGGAGAGGTTCGTCACTTTCGCGGCCGTTGAGAAACCGGCAGCGAAGATGAAGCGCTGTATCTGCTGCTCGCTCATGCTGGCGAGTTCGTCAGAGGTCGCCAGCCCCTTCTCGAGCGCTTTGGCGCGGATCTTCACAGGGTCGAGGCCCGCGCCATCATCGGCGATCTTGATGATGATCGCGCCGCCCTCGTGATAGGCGGAGAGGCGGATCGTGCCCATGGCGGGCTTGCCCGCCGCTTCACGCACTTCCGGTCGCTCCACGCCGTGATCGGCGGAGTTGCGCACCATGTGGGTGAGCGGGTCCTTGATCAGCTCAAGCACCTGGCGGTCAAGCTCGGTCTCCTCGCCTTCCATGACAAGGCGGATCTTCTTGCCAAGGTCCTCATTGGCGTCACGCACTATGCGCGGCAGCTTGCGCCAGGCGTCGCCGACGGGCTGCATGCGCGTCTTCATCACCCCGTCCTGCAGCTCGGCTGTCACCGATGACAGGCGCTGGAGCGGGGTTTTCAGAGCGGAATCTTCTGTGTCCCGGACGATCTGATGCAGCTGGTTACGCGCCAGCACCAGTTCCGACACCGTGGTCATGAGGGTTTCAAGCACATCCACCGACACACGGATGGTAGACTGGGTGCGCACCGCCTCGCCCTTGGGGGTGTCGGCCGCGGAGCCGCCCGTCACCTCAGCGGGTCGTGCCGCCGCCATCGGCGCAGCTACCGAGACGGGCTCATCCGCCTCGTCCTCGTCGAAATCGGCAGGCGCATCGGCAACCAGCTCATCGGGGCCTTCTGTTGCCATGAAGGCGGCTTCCAGCTCGGCAAGCGAGACTTCGCCCGGACGCAAGGGACGTCCGAGATCAGCGTCAAACGCGCCTTCGCCCAGCGGCGCAGGCTCAGGCTCCGGCTCGGGTTCAGGCGCAATGATTGCGGCGGGAATCGCCTCGCCGGTCGCCATGGCTTCCAGCGCGCTGATCAGGTCACTGTCGTCGCCCTGCGGCTCATTACCGGTCTCGCCGAGGCCATTGAGGACGAGCTTGATCCGGTCGAGCGAGCGCAGCACCAGCGTCACGGCCGTGCTGTCGGCCACCAGCGACCCATCGCGGAACTTGCCGAGCAGGGTTTCGCCTGCATGGGCAATGGCTTCAAGGCGGACAAGCCCGAGGAAACCGCACGTGCCCTTGATGGTGTGAAGAAGCCGGAAGATGTTATCGAGCGTGGCGCGATCCGTGGGATCGGACTCAAACTTCACCAGCTCGGAATCGATGGTGTCGAGGCTCTCTGCCGTCTCGGCCAGAAACTCGCCAATCAGTTCATCCATGCGCGCCAATCCCCTGCTCGGGCAGACTGCTGAAGCGGTCAGCCCACGCTGTGCGTATCACAGCGCAGGGTCACACGGTCACGGTTAACCAAAGGTTTGGCAGGCGGTATGGAATTATGCCGCCGCTGCGTTTGCCTCAGGCGCGATGAGGGCGGCATACTCGATCCGCTCCTCCTCGACGCGCGCCTCCACGCGCCCGCCATTTTCGCGCGCGATGAGGCCTGTGTAATAGGGCTGGATCGAGCGGCCATCATAGCCGTCCTCGCCTGCCCGTCCTGCCAGCGCCTCGACATAGGCAGGATCGATGCGCGCACGCGGGCCGGCAGCCACCACACGCAAGCGGGCGGCCTGCCCGTCACCGTGAGCCTCGATCGTGACCGTGCCGCCGCGCGGAACATTGTCCACCGCCATCCAGATCAGGTTCAGAAGCACACGCGCTGCGGGCTTGGACAGCCCCGTATCGGCATGCTTCCACACCAGCTCGGCCTTGGCCCCTGCAAACATCGCATTGGCGAGCTTCTGCATGGTGCCCATGTCGATAATGCCCGGGCGCGAGCCCCCTGCCCCGAAGGCCAGCCGGACAAATTCCAGCTTGGCGTGGGCCTGATTGGCGCCGGTACGGATCAGGTCAATAGCCTGATCGCGCATATCGGCGGCGTTTTCATCGTCCAGCACGGAAAGCGCCGCGCCGAGCGCGGAGACCGGGCTGACAAGGTCATGACAGAGCCGGGCGCACAGAAGGGCGGCAAGCTCGGTGGCGGAGGGTGTGTGTTCGGTGCTCATGACGTGAAGCATTAGCCGATTCTGGATCGGCAAAAGGTTAACGCAAATGCACAGGCTTCACAGCCCCGGGCGTGACGCGCAGACGGTCAGCGCTCACAGCTCGTGATCAACATCGTCATATCCGTGGCGGGACGAAAAGAAGACCAGCCCCATCAGGCCAACCGCGACAAGGAAGGTCAGGCCCGCCCCCAGCGCCAGGGCAACCCAGCCATGCCCACTGATCTCGGCATCAATACCGATCCATAGGCGGCCTGCCACCAGCACGGCACCGATCAACATCGCGCCGAGCACCACGGCAAGCAGAAAGGTTTTCATCATTACCTCCTCACGGCGCCAGATGACGCCGGACGTATGAGGTGATATGGGAGTGAAGGGTGATATTAACCAAGCCCGGGCAACACATGGCCTCTTGGCAAGACGATTCGTCCTTGTCACTGTGTCTCTGTCCGGTACGTTTCCGGGCGGATACCGGGTCTGCCACGGGGGGTGGTTCTGGCCTGTATCTTGCCTGAGTTGGACTTGCGGCATTAAGCAACGACCGCGCGGGAAGAGGGAAAAATACAAGCATGTCCGGCTTCGACGTCCGCCTTGCAGACGCCCGCCGCTCACGTGCGCTGATCTTTTTCGGCACGCTGACCGTGGCACTCCTGCTCATTGCTGGTCTTCTGATCACCCGTACGCTCTCTGGCAGCACGGCTGCCGCGAGCGAGGAACGGCCCGGCCTTCGAGGTTCAGCCGAAGCCATCATGGCCGAGGCAGCCATGGAGGAGAGCTTCACGCTAGAAGACATGGTGATGGCCGAGCACGCCGCCTTCACCGACTGTTTTGACTGCCCCGTGCTCAGCGCCGCGCAAGTGACCGTGCGCTCCGGCCAAACCTTCGCCAGCGTTCTGGCCGAGGCCGGCGCCAGCCGCGTGGACGCAGCCCGCGCGATTGCCGCGCTCGACCCGATCTTCCCCGCCCGCTCCTTACGCGCCGGACAGACCCTGAACCTGTTTTTCGAGCGCAATCCCGTCCAGCAGGTCAGCGCGGACGAGGATAATGGCCTTACCTTGAGCGGTATCTCTTTCCGCCCGGATCAGGAGCGGACCATCACCGTGGCGCGCAGCTCTGATGGCCGCTACCGCACCCGTGAAGCGATCATGACGCTAGAGCGCGAACTGGTGCGCGCCCGCGGCGAGATCACCTCCAATTTCTATTCTGCCGCTCTGGCAGCCGGGGCCACCGACCGCGTGGTCAACGACATGGCGCTGGTGCTCGGCCACGCAGTGGACTTCCGCACGATCCGCTATGGCGACACGTTCGACATGGTATTCGAGCGCTATACCAACCGCTCTGGCGAGGTGATCCGGACCGGCCGCATTCTCTACATGACGTTTGAGGGGCGTGGCCGTCCGCTGGAGTATTTCCGGTTTGAAGCGCCCGATGGCGATATCGGCTACTATACGGGCGAAGGCGAAAGCGCCGCGCGCCTGCTGATGAAAATGCCGATCAATGGCGCGCGCATCTCCAGCGGCTTTGGCATGCGCTTCCACCCGATCCGCCGCACCAACCGGCCGCACAATGGTACGGACTTCGCCGCACCGACCGGCACCCCGATCTATGCCGCCGGTAATGGCACGATAGAGCGGGCAGACTGGTTTGGCTCGTTTGGCAATTATATCCGCATCCGCCACCCCAATGGCTATCAGACGGTCTATGCGCACCTTAACGGCTTTGCCCGCGGCATCCGCGCTGGCACCCGCGTGACGCAAGGCCAGACCATCGGCTATGTCGGCTCCACCGGCGCATCCACCGGCCCGCACCTGCACTATGAAGTGCACCTCAATGGCCGCCCGATGAACCCGATGAGCCTCGATCTGCCCACCGGCCGCCGCCTTGAAAGCAATGAGCTGAACCTGTTCCGCGCCGAGCGTGACCGGATCATCGCCATTCGCGATCAGGCCCCGGCCGCCAATGGCGAGGCCGAGCCCATGCTGGTCGCCCAGCGCCGTGATGGCCGCAACAACACGCAGGCCCCGACCAGCGCTACACCTTGAGGCGCTACGCCTGACGGTGTAACCCGCGCTGAAGCGGCTGGCATTGACGCCCGCCGGGAAGGAATGCTGCGGTGCGCGCTACCGATATAGACCGCCATGCCCGCCATATCCTGCTGAAGGAGATTGGCGGCCCCGGCCAGGCAAGGCTCGGCAAGGCGCGCGTGGTCATCATTGGCGCAGGGGGGCTGGGCAGCCCCGCAGCCCTGTATCTAGCCGCTGCCGGTATCGGTGCGCTGAGGATCGTCGATCCCGACACGGTGAGCCTTGATAATCTCCAGCGGCAGGTGCTCTTTCGCACAAGCGATATTGACCGCCCAAAGGTGGAAGCCGCGAAAGCCGCGCTGCAGGCACTCGATCCGGCGGTAGAAATTGAACCCCACCGCCTGCGCGCCGACGCCGGCAATCTGCCAGCCCTGCTTGAAGGCGCGGACCTGGTGCTCGATGGCTGTGATGATTTTGCGACCCGCTTTGCGGTCAATGATGCGGCCATCGTGGCGCGCATCCCGCTCGTCTCCGGGGCGGTGGGCCGCTGGGACGGGCAGGTCGCCAGCTTTGCTCCGCATCTGGGTGGCCATGCGCCCTGCTATCGCTGCCTGGTGCCGGATATTCCGCCCGACGCGGAAAGCTGCGCTGTGACCGGCCTTGTCGGCGCGATTACCGGCATTATCGGCACGCTGATGGCGCTGGAAGCGATCAAGCTCATCACCGGCGCGGGCGACCCGCTGATTGGCCGGGTGCAGATCGTGGACGGGCTGTCGGGAGGCCTTCGTACCGTCAAGCTTGCCCGCGATCCGGCGTGTGAAGCGTGTGGCCCTCAAGCCGCCGCGTCGGCTTCCTCCAGCCGGGATGCGTCCGGCTCATAGCCGAGCACAGGGGCGAGGGCCTTTTCTGCCTCCTCCACGCTCCAGCCCTTGCGCCGCGCATAGTCTTCCACCTGATCACGCGTAATGCGGCCTACCGCGAAATAGACGCTGTCAGGATGCGCGAGGTAAAGCCCGGAGACGGAGGCCGCAGGGTACATGGCCCGGCTCTCGGTCAGCCTGATGCCGGTGCGTGCCGGCGCTTCGAGAAGCTTGAAGAGCAGGTCTTTCTCGGTGTGATCGGGCTGGGCGGGGTAGCCAGGCGCAGGGCGGATACCGGCATAGGCTTCCCTGATCAGCTCGTCGGTGGAAAGCCGCTCGTCCTTCGCATAGCCCCAGATCTGTTTGCGCACCCGTTCGTGCAGATATTCGGCGAAGGCCTCTGCAAACCGGTCCGCCAGCGCCTGGAACATGATCGCGGAATAGTCGTCATTGGCCTTCTTGAAGCGCTCGGCAATCTCGTCCTCTGCGTG
>CAZCEG010000099.1:1046-8304 GCA_964497275.1 uncultured Oceanicaulis sp. | reverse complement strand
AGCCACGCCGCCGCAGGTGGCGCGGCCGCAGCCGGTCATCGTGATCCGGGCGATTGACGATCCTGCCCGTGTGCATGTGCGCGACGAGCAGCTCGCCGCCCATATCGCCTTCGTGGAAACCCATTTCGCGCGCTATGCGATGGCAGGGCCAATTCTGGACGAGGGGGGCGCCATGATTGGCTCGCTTTTCATCCTGCACGCCGCAGACGAGGCCGATGCCCGCGCCTTCATGGCCGATGAGCCCTATGTAGTGCACGGGCTTTATGGTTCGCTGGAATACCAGACGGTCCGCCCGGCAGCTGGCAGCTGGATTGGCGGCGTGATCTGGCCACCGGCGGGCGCCGGGGATTAGCGCTCAAAGCCCAGTATTAACTGACGCTTGACTGTAAAAATCGGTTATGAGTCTATCTGGGCATGAAACAGCTCCCCCGCCCGCACCTGATCCTGATCCTTTCCCTGTGCCTTCTCACCTTCGTCGCAGGGTGCGAGCAGGAGGACGACTACATCCCTCTTCCCGATTTTGCCTTTCAAGCATGCGAGAACCTGTACCTGCCCATTGAGCGGCACCACCTGTCGATCCAGTCAATGGACTATTACGCGCGGATGGGTGAGGGGACCGTCGTCCTGCGGAACATGCACTCACAATACCCTATCCGGCGGGTTGAGGTTTGCATGGCCCCCTACAATACGGCATGTTGGGAGTCGGAAGACATTTTCGTGCCGCCATTCAGCATCGAACACATCATCGCCCGTCTTCCCCGGGACTTGACGCCGACGGAGACGCCGCCCTTTGTCGTCAGAGCTTACACAAGACAGTGCGTTTAAGGCTAAGCTGTTCGAGCTGATCGCCCACTGCATCGAGCACAATGTGGACGGCTTCCACTTCAACGTGAAGGGCGTCACCAATACTGGCGACCGGTATGGCGACTGGGAAATTATTGTTCAAAGGCTTTCCACTGAACCTCCCTCAAGGTCTTCCGCCGCTCCCGGCCTTCCGACAGATCCGGCATCATAGCCCTGATCTCGGCGGTGGAGGGGACTTCCTCCTCCTTCTGGATGGCCAGAGCCATCACCTTGCTGGCGAACGCTGCCTCTTCCTCGAAATCAAAAGGCCCCCGGCGGTACAGTTTACCTGCGTACCGCCGGTCAGCCATCCAACCAGCCCCTTTCGAGAAGCTCACACCTTTGTATCTACTGGATTTCGACACGTTCCAGCTCCATGAGCATCTCAGTTCGTGCCCTTACGCGCGCAGTCGCGCCACGATAAGGCCAACTACTCCAAACTGAAAGTCATCTCACATATCGCGCGTTTTACATACGCTGATCCTTGGCCGGGCGATCACGGGCCACCAGGCGTTTGCCTAAACCAGATGTCACCCTCGGGCCGAGCGTTAGCTCGGTCTAGGGGGGCCATGCCTGCAAAGTACACCCCGAAGCCCTCGTCCTTCGAGACGGCTTCTGACGAAGCCCCTCAGGATGAGGGCTATGGTTTGTGCTTTTCCCCTCATCCTGAGGGTGAGCGTAGCGAACGTCTCGAAGGACGAGGGAAAAGCAGGCTCTCAGGCGTGGATGGCCCGGACACACTGAAAAGCCGGTGACCGAAACTACTCTTCACAAAACGCCGACAACGGCGCGGGCGCGCCGGTCTGCGCGATCAGGGCCTTGCGGCGGAAGAAGCGTAACAGACCCGCAGCGCCCATGCGTGACGGGCCAAGGCCGGACTGCTTGAAGCTCTGCTTTTCGGCCTCGTGGAAGAGCGCGGTGAGCGCGGCATCATTGAGCGTGACAGCACCCGCTTCCAGCTGGCGGCCCACGGCTTCCGCCTCCTCAATCGAGCCTGCGATCACGGCGGCGGAAAGGCCGTAGACGGTGTCATTCGCAAGACGCACCGCCTCGTCCACGCTGTCAAAGGCCATCACCGGCAGGATGGGGCCGAACGTCTCTTCGCGGATGACGGCCATGTCATGGGTCACATCGGTGAGAATGGTCGGCGCGATCCAGTAGCCGCCGCCATGGCGCTCGATCTTGCCGCCGGTCAGGATTTTCGCCCCGCGCGCCACCGCGTCTTCAAGCTGGCCAGCGATGATGTCAGCCTGCCGTGCAAAGATCATCGGACCGAGCTCGCCGGAATTGATGTCCGGCCAGTTGAAGCGCACCGCTTCAGCCGCGCTGACAAGCCGGCCCAGGAAGGCCGGATATATCGCGCGGGCGACGTAGATCCGCTCGATGGACTGGCAGGCCTGCCCGGTGGAGAGCACCGAGCCACGCAGCGCCGCCGTGACCGCGCGGTCCATATCCGCGCTTTCAAGAATGATGAGCGGGTCCTTCCCGCCAAGCTCCAGAAAGGCCGGAATCAGACGGCCCGCCGCGCGCACGGCCACCTTCTTGCCCGTGGGTACAGAGCCGGTGAAGCAAACGATGTCGACGAGGTCGATCAGCGCCGCGCCCGTTGCGCCATCGCCGGGCGCAAACGCCAGAAGATCGGAGAGGCCTGCCTCAGCTATGGCGGCGCTCAAGGGCCCGGCAAAGCGCGGCGTGACCTCGGACGGTTTCACGATCACCGCAGAGCCCGCAATCAGCGCAGGAATGGTATCGATCAGCGACAGCGTCAGCGGGAAGTTCCACGGGCTGATCACACCGGTCAGCGCATAGGGCACATCCTGCGCCTGATGGCGGATGGCGGGGTTCATCCGCCCCTCCACCCATTGCGGCTTTGGCAGAAGATGGGGCGCGCCTACGGCCCAGCCGCGTATCGAGGCAATCGCGCCTTCCACCTCCAGCCGGGCAATCCGGCGGCGGCCTGTATCGATCTCCAGCGCGGCGGCAATCGCGTCCTTATGGCGCTCGATGGCATCCGCCCAGCCGAGAAGCGCCTGGCAGCGGTCTTCGATTGTCCTCGCCGCCCAGCCGGTTTGCGCGGCGCGCAGGCGGGCGGCGAGCTTTGCAAGCCCTGCCTCATCCACCGCCTCGAAACGGTAATCCACCGCGCCTGTGCGCGGATTGGCGACATCGATTTTGCGTCCGCTCACGCTTTCGCCTCCAGACCCAGTACGCCGGGATTGATGATGTTATGAGGATCGAGACCGGATTTCAGCCTGTCCAGCAGCGCCCGCACAGGCGCGGAGCGCGTCTGCGCGAAGGGATAGGAGCGGCCGATCTGGAAATGCGCACCGCCAAAGCGGGTGAACACCTCCACCACCGCCTGACGCGCCTCTGCGACGACAGCAGTGGCTTCGGGGTTCTCGGAGTGACGCGGCAGCCTGTCGAGCCAGGACTTCTCCACCGCCTCCTCATGCAGCGCGAACAGCGCTTCGGGCCAGAGGAAGACAGGCTCTATGAGGAAGCCCGTGGTGGAGAGCGTGGTGACGAGATAGCCGGTCTCGACGCCATGTCTGGCAAAGGCCTCCGCGCGCGCGTCAAACACGGCCTCAATCGCTTCCCAGCAGGCCTTCGCATCGGAATGGCGGACAATGCCGTGGACGGGCACCCAGCGCTCACCTTCAGGGCCGAGCATGTTGTTCAAGGGCGTGAACGGGTTGGCGCGGATGACCTTGGGGATCGTGTTCTCGATCTTCTTTGCTCCGGCCTTGAGGGCCAGCGCCTCCACACGGGCAAAGTCCTCCGCCACGCCAGCGTTGGAGCGCCCTTCGATCACGATATGCAGGGTGTAATCGGCTTCGCCCACGAAGGAGCGGCCCGCCAGTGCCATTTTCGCGCCTTCGGCAACGCCCTTCAGGAGATTGCCCTGCCCCGTCACCACCTTGGCCAGCGCCTTGGCGTCCCCGGCGAGCGAGGCGCGCTTCAGGCGCACGCGAGCGAGCCCCGGATCAAAGCCGAACACCTCGCTGGCGATATTGGCGCGGGCAACATCGCTCATCGCCTTGGTCAGTGAGGCCGCATCTGCAAAGGCGTAGGAGCCATACGCCTCATGCTCCGGCATCGGGATCAGGCGCAGCGTCGCTTCGGTCTTGAAGCCCAGCGCCCCGCAATCTGACAGGAACAGCCCCGTCAGATCCGGGCCATAGGTGCGGAAGAAGGGATGGGCGCCGTCCGCGCCCGCGCTGCCGGTTTTCAGGAGGGTGCCATCTGCGAGCGCGACAGTGAGCGAGAGCACGCTTTCCACGCTCGGTCCGTAAAGCCCGGCCCCGAAGAAGGCATTGTTCTGCGAGAGCCCGCCGCCAATCGTGGAGCTAAGCCCAGATAGTGGCCCCCAGAAGGGCGTGCGCAGGCCTAGCGGCTTCAGGGCGCGGTAAAGCGCATCCCAGGTGCAGCCCGCCTCCACGCGCACATACATGTCATCGGCATTGATCTCGATGATGCGATTAAGCGCGGTGAGGTCCACCACCACGCCCGGCCGGTCGGGCGTGTAGCCCTTGGTGTAGGACATGCCCCCGCCGCGCGGAAACGCGGCCAGCCCTTCGCGCGCCAGCACGGGCAGGAGCGCCGCGACGGCCTCCTGGCTTTCCGGGCGCACGACGGCGAGCGCGGTTTCCCCCTTCGCCCACACATCCTGCGAGAACAGGGCCCGGCGGGCCGGATCGGTGCTGACACTGCCGGTGCCCGTCACCGCCTCGATCATGGCGACAAGATCATTGCGGCAGGTCATCGCATCATCCATCGCTAGACTCCTAGACCGGAACCGCAATGCCGAGGAAGGCCGCCGCCAGCAACAGCGTCCACAGGCCGACGACCAGCAGGCGCACCCGCATGATCGAGCGTGAGATGACGGCATTGGTCGCCTCGTCCGCCGCGCCGCGCGCCAGTATACCGATGGCGGCCTCAAACGGTTTGAGCACGATACGGATCGCGAGGCCGAGGCCCACGGCGAGGCCGAGAATCGCAAGCTTCAGGGCGAGGAAGAGCGCCAGATCAATCAGGCCGGCAATGCCCGCCGCTGCGACACCCAGAAGCGCCAGCGCGAACACGGCGCGCCAGATGCGGTCTGCCTGCACCACAATGGGCGCGCGGCCATGGGCCAGATGGATGCGCCACGCAAAGCCCGCCCAGACCAGCGCCGCAAGGAAGGCGCCTGCAATCCACACCGGATCGAGCGCCAGCCAGCCTCTGGTATTGGCGAGCGCGAGCCCGGTCGGCAGGGCAAAGATCAGCGCCATGCGCGGGGCCATGTCAACATTGAGCAAGATGCCTGCTGCGGCCATGCGCGCGGGCGCAGGCCTTGACGCATCGGCCAGCACCGATGCCGACAGGAAGGCGCCCAGATCCGCGCCCAGCCAGTAAACCAGCACCAGTATGTGCAGCAGTGTGAGCCAGACGCCCGCGTCCATCATCCCCGTCCTTGGCGAAGTTGGTATAAGTCTATACCATTTGTTCGCCAAAGCCTTGGAAGGTCAACCCGTCTGAGCGCCCGGCAGGTGTTTATTTGCGGTCCACCGGCGTCCAGGCCGGGCCGTTTTCCGCGTCACGCTGGAGGTGCATGTGATAGCTGAAGCGCTCGGGCCGGTAATAGGCGGTGATGTGCTGCACCGCGCGCCCAGTCCGGTCGCGCATGATGCGCACGATCTTCAACAGCGGCGAACCGGGAGACACTTTCAGCGGCGCGGCGATGTGCGGTTCTGCTGCAACCGCCGTGATCGTCTGCTCAGCCTCGGTCGCCACCTTGCCGGACCGCTCCAGCAGCGAGAGCAGCGGCTCGCGCGCCAGTTCCTCGGTCGTGTAGGACTTTGCAATGTCGCCGGGCACATGCGTCAGCAGATAGGAGAAGGTGTCGCCCTCAAGGCTTCTCAGGCGCACCGCGCGCTGCACCATCTCGCCCTCTTCCAGATTCATCTCGGCTGCCAGCGCCGCGTCGGCCTTGATATCAGCAACATCCAGCAGCGCGACACGCGTCTCCAGCCCCATGCGCTTGAGGGCATCAAACAGCGTGTCGAACCGGCCATAGACCACCGGCACCGCCGCATTGTAGGCGACTACCGTGCCACGTCCGCGATGGCGCGTGACAAAGCCGTGGGCAGCCAGCTCGTTCATCGCGCGCTTCACGGTGATGCGCGACACATTGAAAAGGCCCGTCAGCTCCTGCTCACCCGGCATCACAGAGCCGGTCGGAAAATCGCCCGCGCGGATACGGTCACGCAGAACAAGGAATATCTGGTGATAGAGCGGTGTCGGCAAAGCCTCATCGATCATGTGAGGACCCAGCTTTGCTCTTGATTTTCGTTGAGACAGGCCGGAACTCACCGGTAACTCCCCCTTGTTTTCATGCCATGTTCTAGCCTGTTTCGCCCAACGCGCCAGCCTCTCAATTCACCCTCCTGCCAATCGGACACCCCATGAGCCAGACCCCGCCCGCCTATATCGCCCTTGCCCTGCAAAGCCTTTGCGAGGCGGTCAATCACTGCGCCAGCGTGGAGGACGCCCGCGCGCGCATCCTTGCCTCCATCGCCCGCATGAGCCGCGAGATTGCAGGCTCGAAGGCCTTTATCGGCGACGGGGTGAAGCTGGTCGTACTGCCCGAATATGCGCTCACCGGCTTTCCCATGGGGGAAACGGCAGCGCAGTGGCGCGCGAAGGCGGCCTTTGATCCCGAAGGCGCTGAATACGCAGCGCTGGCAGAGCTGGCGGTGAAGCATCAGATCTATCTGGGCGGCAATGCCTACGAGACCGATGCGCATTTCCCGGAGCTCTACTTCCAGGCCTGCTTCGTGATCGCGCCGGACGGCCGGACCGTGCTGCGCTATCGCCGCCTCATCTCCATGTATGCGCCAAGCCCGTATGACGTGCTGGACCGGTATCTTGATGCCTATGGCGCGGACGCGCTCTTTCCGGTTGCCGATACCGATATAGGCAGGCTCGCGGCCATCGCCTCTGAGGAAATCCTCTATCCGGAGATCGCACGCTGCCATGCCATGAAGGGCGCGGAGGTATTCATCCACCCGACCAGCGAAGCGGCAAGCCCTTTGCCCACCCCGAAGAATATCGCCAAACAGGCCCGCGCCATCGAGAACCTCGCCTATGTCGTCTCGGCCAATACGGGCGGCATGACCGGCACGCCGATCCCGCAGAACTCGGCTGATCGCGGCTCGAAAATCGTCGACCCACGGGGCCTGATCATCGCGGAAGCCGCCGGCGGACCGTCCATGTGCGCCTATGGCGAGGTAGATATCGCGCTGGTGCGCCGGGCGCGCCGCAGGGCTGGCATGCCGAACCTGCTCGCACGCACGCCTGCCGCGCTGTATGCGGGCGAATATGCCCGCGCCGCCATCCACCCTGCGAATACGCTGGTGCATGACGACGCTGTCAG
>CAZCEG010000099.1:0-1036 GCA_964497275.1 uncultured Oceanicaulis sp. | reverse complement strand
GCAGGGACGGATCGAACTTGCCGGTCTCCACCGCATTGATCGCCTGACGTGACACCCCTGCCCGCTCGGCAAGATCAGCCTGGCTCCAGTTGCGTTCAGCGCGCAGCACCTTGAGGCGGTTTTTCATGTCTGCGCCTCCCTAGCGGTAACGCCCGCGCACAAAGCAGGCCGCAATGCCCTGCGCGCCCACAATCGCCGGCAGCACCCAGATCAGGCCGATTTCGGGCAGCAGATCGCTCGCCTGCTGGGCAAAGGCATAGGCAAAGCTCAGGAACGCCACGGCGCCCGCCGAGATCAGGTTTGCCTCTGCGATCACCGCGCGATGGAACTCGTCCATGGAGCGGAAGAAAGTGATGAAGGCGTGCAGGCCGTAAAGCGCTGGAAACACCGGCGCAATGGCGATGAGGATGCGCAGCCAGTCTGCCGTGATCATGTCGCCGCGAAGCAGCGTGATCGAGCCGAACAGGACGGCGGTATAGCCCGCCATGGCGATGAACATGTGCAGCATGTAGCGGCGGGCATGAGGATTGGGTGTGGATGTCATCTGTCTCTCTCCCGTGATCTAGCGGTGTTCGGAAAGGAAGCGGGCAAGGCGCGCATTGAAGGCGTCCGGCTGGTCGATCATGATGAAGTGGCGCGCCCCTTCGATGACCTCCACGCGGCCATCGGCCAGCGGCGCGTACTGAGCGGCATAGATCGCTTCCAGCGTCGCGGTATCGACCGGTGACCCTTCAGCCCACGCCGTCAGCACCAGAACAGGTGCGGTAATTCCGTCCAGAACCGGCGTGAAATCACTGCCCGAAACTTCGCCAAAGGCACGGGCAATCGTCTGCTGGTCAGACGCGGCAAACCATGCCAGCAGCGTGTCGTGAAACCCGGTATCGAGGCTTTGTACCGGCAGGCCCTGATCCATCATGGCGAGGAACTGGGCATGGGGAACGGCGCCCATCTGGGCGGCGAACATCTCGCCCGATGCGGCTGCCTGCTCTGGCGTCGCCGCCGGGTTGAACAGGCGGGCATAGAAGGGCACCGAATC
>CAZCEG010000098.1:0-8383 GCA_964497275.1 uncultured Oceanicaulis sp. | reverse complement strand
GAACCGACCAACGATCTCGACGTCGAAACCCTCTCGGCCCTCGAAGCGGCGCTGGAAGATTTTCCGGGCTGCGCCGTGGTCATCTCGCACGACCGCTTCTTCCTTGACCGGATCGCCACCCACATCCTCGCCTTCGAAGGCGACAGCCATGTGGAATGGTTTGAGGGCGCCTTCTCCGACTATCTGGAAGACAAGAAGCGCCGCCTCGGCACCGACGCTCTGGTGCCTACGCGCGTGAAATTCCAGAAGTTCGAGAGGTAGAATCTAGAGGCCTGCGCAAAGGTTCGGCGAACATTCGCGCAGGCCCTCCGGCGGCTGGGCTTTGCTGTGCATCAGGGCGAGGGTGAAGAACACGAATTGCGGCCAGCTGATATTGCTGTCCTCACCCTCGAAGAAGCGTTTGTGAATGGGCAGGATCTCCTCCCAGCCTTCAAAATCGGCCTTCACGAAGCGCTGCTTGTAGCGGTTGCCGCGACGGGGCGTGGGCGCTGGTGCGACCGGCTCGCGACCCGGCAGGAACTGCGTTTCCGCGTCGAGATTGCGGTGCAGGCGAAGCACCAGACAGCTGTGGTTCGCCGCCCAGCTCTCCACGGCGTCTGAAAACGCGCGCCAGCTTGCGTGCGACTGACACGCATCCAGCGTGGCAAGGCTGACGGGCATCCGTAAAATGTCCGGCACCTCTGGGAGTTTCGGCGTTTTGAGCCGCGTTTCCTTCGGGTCGAACGTGCCCCAGTGCAGTTTCAGCTGGCGCGTATTGGAGCGGATCGACAGCCCTGCCTCGCCAATCGCCACGCGCGAAAGCGAATGGCCGATACCCACTACACGGCTGCCGCGTATGCCCCTCAGCGCCTCGCCGGCATCGCTGAGCCGGCGGATAATGATGATCCGCAAGCGGGTACTGGCGACCCAGAGCACAAGCCGGAAACTCACGCTGATGCCGAGCGACACAGTGGCCGTGAGGGTAAGAAGCCGGTAGAGGCGCGACCGGCCCGAGAGGTCCGCAACAAAATCATATCCGGCGGCGGCATCCTGCAACACGCAGCTGAGCGTGTAGATGAACAGCCCGAAAGAGATCGCCAGACTCAGCTCGGCGAAGACGCGCAATGTCGCCCGCACCGAGACATGCCGGTGGATCAGATCGATCAGGGCTATCAGCTGCTCGGAAAGGCCACGGGCACGCGCAAAAGCTGGCAAGTCGCCGGCCCGCAAATTGGAATAGGTCCCACCCAGACGGGCAAAAGCCGCATCCGGTTCAATGGTTTGCGTGCCCGCCAGATGGGCAGGCTCATACCCGTCTCCGCTCATGCATGACTCCCCCAACCCCCATCAGGGCAGGAGCTTATTAACCATTCTGCCCGGGTTCAACGTGAAAGCGTAAGCGGCGAAAATTACTCTTGGGAGATATGTGTCAGGGTGTACCAAACCCGCCACCGCCCGGCGTGGCGATCTCGATCGTGTCACCGGGCTCAAGCTGGACCGAGAAGAGGGCGGGCTGGTCTTCAATCCTGCCATTGCTGCGCAGGATGCGGGCCGATCCCGGCGCGCCGTCCTCACCCCCTGCAAGCCCGGGCGGGGCGATGCGCCGGCGGCCGGAGAGGAGCGCTGCCTCCATGGCTTCGAGGAACTGGATGCGGCGCACGGAGCCATGCCCGCCGCGCCATTTCCCCGCCCCTCCAGAACCTTCGCGCACGGTGTGAGCCAGTACGCGGACGGGAAAGCGCTGCTCCATGATCTCTGGATCGGTCAGGCGTGAATTGGTCATGTGGGTGTGGACGGCGTCCGTCCCGTCAAACCCGTTGCCATCGGCGAGAAGCCCCCCGCCAGCGCCGCCGCATATCGTCTCGTAATACTGATATTGTTCGTTTCCGAAGGTAAAATTGTTCATCGTGCCCTGAGCGGCCGCCATGCGGCCCGTCGCGGCAAAGAGCGCATCGACCACGAGCTGGCTCGTCTCCACATTGCCGGCCACCACGGCGCCCGGGGGCTGTGGGGCGAGAAGGGAGCCTTCGGGGATGATGATCTCCACCGGCTTCAGGCAGCCTTCATTCAGAGGTATCTGGTCTTCCACAAGACAGCGCAGCACGTAGAGCACGGCAGCGCGCGCAACAGCGCTTGGTGCATTGAAATTGCTCAGCAATTGCGGCGATGTGCCGGTGAAATCGATCCTGGCCGTGCCTTCGCCGGGCCGCGTGGTGATGGCGACACAGATGCGCGCGCCATCCTCCATCTCCATGACGGAAGAACCGCTTTTCAGCGCGCCGATCACGCGGCGCACGGCTTCTTCCGCATTGTCCTGCACATGGCCCATATAGGCGGCGACGACGGCGTGGCCCTGCTCGGTGATGAGTGTTTTAAGGCTCTCTGCGCCGCGCGCGCAGGCGGCGAGCTGAGCCTTCAGGTCAGCGATATTGCGGTCCGGATTGCGGGCAGGCCAGCGCCCCGATGCGAGGACGCTGCGTACAGCTTTCTCGTCAAACTTCGTATCCGAAAGGATTTTCACGCAATCAAAGACAACGCCTTCCTCGTCAATGGTTTTCGAGAAGGGCGGCATGGAGCCGGGGGCGATCCCGCCAATATCGGCATGGTGCCCGCGCGCCGCGACGAAGAAGAGCCGCTTGCCGGTATCATCGCAGACGGGCTGGATGACCGTAATGTCGGGCAGGTGCGTGCCGCCATTATAGGGCGCGTTCAGCGCTATCGCCTCGCCCGCCTTCAGGTCCGGATGGGCGTCCAGCGCCGCGCGCACACTGGCCGACATGGAGCCCAGATGGACCGGCATGTGCGGCGCATTGGCGACCAGCCCGCCCTCCGCATCGAAAACCGCGCAGGAAAAGTCCAGCCTTTCCTTCATGTTGACCGAGTGTGCGGTGCGCTCCAGCACCACGCCCATCTCCTCGGCTATTCCCATGAAGCGGCGATTGAAAAGCTCCAGCGTGACAGGATCGCGTGTGGTCGGCAGGGCGGCCCTTGCGGTCTCTCCCGCCCGCTCGATGACCAGCATGCCGCTCTGGCCGATCTGTGCGCGCCAGCCCGGATCGAGCGTGATCGTCTGGCCGGGCTCCATGATCAGGGCAGGGCCGTCGACGCTCTGCCCGCTCCCAAGTTCGCGCATCTGCCAGACCGGGGCGTCATGCCATTGGCCGCCGGAATAGAGCCGCGCGGTGCCGACGGGATTTGCGCCTTCTGAGCGCGGCTTCGCCGCTTGAGGACTGGCTCGGCCGGGCGCTTCAGCCTCGACCGTCACCGATTCGATGATCAGCGCCTCGCCATCAGGGCGGAAGCCGAACAGGCGCAAATGCGCTTTTGCGTGCCGGGCGGTAATATCAGCCAGAGAGGAGAGCTCCACAGGGATGGTTGTGTCCGAGCCTGCCACGCGGATATTCAATATATTTCGGATACGAATATTATCTGCGCCCTGCGCCGTCAGAGCCGCCCTTGCCTCCTCGCCCAGGTCTTCCAGCCGTACCGTGGCGGCGGCTATTCCCGCTTCGCTCAATGGCGCTTCCAGTGCGGCTTCCCGGGTGTCCCGCAAGGGGGCAAGACCGATGCCGTAGGCGGAGAGCAGCCCCGCCTTGGGGTGGATCAGGATGCGCGTCATGCCGAGCGCGGCGGCTACCTGGCAGGCATGCTGCCCGCCCGCCCCGCCAAAGGCGTTCAGCGCATAGGTGCGCGGGTCCACTCCTTGCGCGGTGGTGATCTGGCGGATCGCGCCGGCCATGGCTTCAACGGCGATCGCTAGGAAACCTTCCGCGGCGGCTTCCGCGCTTGCTGCGCCCATCTGGCTGGCGAGGGCGTCCAGTGCTCGGCGTGAGGCATCGACATCGAGGGGTGATTTGCCGTCGATCCCGAACACACTCGGGAACCAGTCCGCCTGCACCCGGCCCAGCACAACATTCGCATCCGTAACGGTTGCCGGTCCGCCAAGCCCATAGGCCGCAGGGCCGGGCCTTGCGCCTGCACTGTGCGGGCCACATCGGGCGCGCTCACCGTCAAAATGCAGGATGGAGCCGCCCCCGGCGGCGACAGTGTGGATGGCGAGCATGGGCGCGCGAAGCGTGCGCCCCGCCAGCTTCACCTCGCCCCTGCGCTCATACTGGCCGTTCTCGCTGCGCGAGACGTCTGTGGAGGTGCCGCCCATGTCAAAGCCGATCACGCGTTCCACGCCTTCGGCGCGCGCGGTTTCAGCCATGCCCACTACGCCGCCTGCCGGACCGGAAAGAACCGCGTCGCGCGCCTTGAAGAAGCCCGCGCGCGCCAGCCCGCCAGAGGACTGCATGAAGTAAAGCGGTACGCCCTCCAGCGCGCCCGCTACCCGCCCGGCATAGTCCTGCAGCACGGGCTCCAGATAGGCGTCGATCACGGCGGTGGAGGCCCGCGGCACGATGCGGGCAAGCGGACTGACCTCGGATGAGAGGCTGATACGGGTAAAGCCTGCCGCCTGCGCCAGCTCTGCCACGCGCCTTTCATGCGCACTGTTCACATGTGAATGAAGCAGCGCGATGGCAACCGATGTGATCCCTTCGCGGCGGGCATTTTCCAGCGCCTTCAAGATCGCTGCCTCATCCAGCGGGGCGATTTCCTCACCCTTCGCGTCCAGCCTGCCGGCGATCTCGACGATTTTGCGGGGCAGGGGCGCAGGGCGCTCGATTTTGAGGGCGAAGATATCGGGCCGCGTCTGGTCGCCAATCACCAGAATATCGCGCAGGCCCTGATTGACGATGAGGAGGACGGGCGCGCCGCGCTCTTCCAGAAGCGCGTTTGTCGCAACGGTCGTGCCCATCTTCACCGCGCGCACCGCGCCATCGGGAATCGCCTGGCCAGAGGCCAGCCCCAGAAGGCGGCGCACGCCTTCGCTGGCGGCGTCGGCATACTGGTCGCTGTCAGACAGGAGCTTTAGCGCATGCAGCTTTCCGTCCGGCGCAAGGCCCAGAATATCGGTGAACGTGCCGCCCCGATCGATCCAGACATCCCAAGCCCCGCTGCCGCTCATGCGTTATTGCCCCTTTTGTTCCGGCCCGTTGCAGGGCAGATAAGCGCGCATGGGCGTCTGGCGCAAACTTGCTGATCTCATAACCGGTGCAGCCGACCCGTTCGACTGCCCGGACGCAGACTGCCCGCCCGGTCACCGGGTGGATGATGCCGAGTTCGCGATGGCGCTAATCGGGCTCGGCGCGAAGATGGCGAAAGCCGATGGCCAGGTGACAGGCGAGGAGGTCGCCGCCTTCCGCCAGGTCTTGCGCGCGCCAGCCGAATTTGAAGCCTCGCTCATGCGCGCCTTCAACCTCGCCAAGCAGACCACGCTCGGCTTTGAAGGCTATGCGCGCCGCCTTGCCCGGCGTTTCCGCGCGCACCCTGCGATACTGGAAGACGTGCTGGACGGGCTTTTTCATGTGGCCAAGGCCGATGGCCGGATGACCGCTGAAGAGCTTGATTATCTCGAGCGCGTCGCCTCGATTTTCGGCTTCAGCGAGAGCGAGTTTGACCGCATCCGTGCTGGCCACGGCGCGCTGGACGGGCAGGACCCGTATCTGGTGCTGGGCGTCGACCGGTCGATTGCCGATGCAGATCTCAAGCGTGCCTACCGCCGGATTGCGTCGCAGAATCACCCCGACAGGCTGATGGCGCGCGGTGCGCCGCCCGAAATGCAGCGCGTGGCCGATGAGAAAATGGCCGTGATCAATGCGGCTTATCAGCGGATTCTGGCCGCGCGTGGCTTGAGGCCGGTGCAAGCCTGAGCCTGCTGCAAGAGGCGGCGCGGCGGAACGATCCGGCGGCATCGTGCATTAAATATCTGTGAGTACGCCTAACCTGCCATTGACGCGGGGAATTTAACGCCCAACTCTAGAAGGCAACCGGGGCGGGCTACAGGACAGAGCCACAGGCGCGGGAGATTCACGCGATGACACATCAGCAGGCATTCAATGGCGACGCTGCCGTGCAGGCCATGCGGGCTGTGCTCGCGGCCATCATCGCGGCGGCCTTCATCGGTCTTGTGGTGTTGCTGGCAGCCGTGCTCACCGCAGCTGCCTTCGTGATCGCCGGTCTTGGCCTTCTGGGCCTTGGCGCCTTCTGGGTCTATCGCAAGGTGCGCGGCAAGCGTTCCTCAGCCTCCGGCGTACTCGTCGCCCGGCGTGGCCCTGATGGCTGGACGGTGGACGGCGCCAGCTCCCCGCGCGGCTGAAGTCTCTTCCTGTAACGCGCCTTGCGTGTTTCGTGACTTGAAGCCCGCCTGATTGGCCGCTAGAGCGCGGCCCATGAACCCGCGCCATTTCGCCCTTCTTTTCGGTGTCTGCCTCGTCTGGGGCGTCAATTTCGTGGTGGCGAAATGGTCGGTATCGGGCACGCCCGCTATCGTGCCGGGCTTTGAAGGCGTTCCCCCGCTCTTTTTCGCCTGTGTCCGCTTTGCGCTGCTCTACGCCATGCTGGCGCCCTGGCTATTGCCGGTGCCGAAAAAGCTCGGGCCGGTAATTGGCGCGGGCATGGGCATGGGCGCGGTGCAGTTTGCGCTGCTCTTCATCGGCATCCACTATGCCACGCCGTCCTCCATCGCGATCGTCGTGCAGCTCTCTGTGCCCTTCACGACCATATTGTCGGTCCTGTTCCTGAAGGAGAAGGTCGGCTGGCTGCGGGCAGGCGGCATGGCGATGGCCTTTGCCGGTGCGTCGCTGGTGGTGCTGAAACCCGCCGAAATCAGCTTTACGGTCGGCCTGCTTGCCGGTGTCGGCGCAGCGGCGGCGGCCGCGGTCGGTGCGATTTTCGTCAAGCGTGTGGAGCTGACCGTCATTCCCCTGCAGGCCTGGATCGGGCTTCTCTCCTGGCCGCCTCTGCTGATCGCCAGCCTGATGTTTGAAAGCAACCAGATCGGGGCAATGCTGGACGGGGGCTGGCTATTGCTGGCCAGCATCGTCTTCACTGTCGTGCTGGTGAACATTTTTGGCCATGGCGCCTTCTTCTGGCTCCTGCGCCGCCATGACGCCTCGCTGATCGCGCCGATGACGCTGATGGCGCCGCTGATCGGGGTCATCTCCGGCGTAGTGCTGCTGGATGATCCGGTGAGCTGGCAATTGGTGGCGGGCGGCCTCATCGCCATTGCCGGGGTGGGCATCGTGGCGGCGCGCCGGTCAAAGACCCTGCCGCCGGAAACCGTGATACAAAAGCCGCGATGACGCGACTTTTCCACCCTTCGCCGAACGTCAATGACCGCACCCTGCCGGTCAGCATGCTGGTGCTGCACTATACCGGCATGGAGACGGGCAGGGCCGCGATTGACCGCCTCGCCGATCCCGCCGCCAAGGTCTCCGCCCATTATGTCGTGGAAGAAGACGGCAGCGTCATCGCCATGGTGGATGAGGCAAAGCGCGCCTGGCATGCGGGGTTGAGCTATTGGCGCGGCATTACCGATATCAACTCGGCCTCGGTCGGCATCGAGATCGTCAATGGTGGGCATGATTTCGGCCTGCCCGATTATCCTGAAGCCCAGATCGCGGCCGTCATCGCCCTTTCCCACGAGATCATTGCCCGTCATGGCATCCGGCCTGAGAACGTAGTGGGCCATAGCGATATCGCGCCTGGCCGCAAGATTGATCCGGGCGAGAAATTCCCGTGGGAGAGGCTGGCGCGCGAAGGCGTAGGCCTGTGGCCGGGCGGGGCAAAGCTTGCTGCGCCGGATGAAATCCAGGCGGCCACCTTGCTCGCCTCTATCGGCTATAATCCGGATCTGCCTTTGCGCGTGGTGCTGGTGGAGTTCCAGCGCCGCTACCGGCGTGCGCTTTTTGACGGCGTGCTTGATGCTGAGACCATGGGCCTGATCGAGGCGGTGGCGGAGCAGATTTCCGGCGTGTGAGCGGATCGCCCTCGTCCTTCGAGACGCTTTCTAGCGAAAGCTCCTCAGGATGAGGGCGAAGGGCGTTTTTCCCTCATCCTGAGGGCGAATGAAATGAGCGTCTCGAAGGACGAGGGAAAAGCGCGCACCGCTTGACCTTTCCCCCCCAAAGGCCGACTTAACACCCGTCAGGCGGCCGGGCAGCCGCTTCCGTCCAGTGCCGAAAGGCGGGCGGGAGAGGAAAGTCCGGGCTCCATGGAGGCAGGGTGCCGGGGAAATCCCGGCGGGCCGGAGTTCAAGCTCCGGTTCAGGGATAGCGCCGCAGAAATCAGACCGCCGGGCACGCCCGGCAAGGGTGAAACGGTGGGGTAAGAGCCCACCGCCCCGACCGCAAGGAAGGGGGCACGGCAAGCCCCACCCGGAGCAAGACCGAATAGGGACGGACGTCCGCTTCATCGCGGGCAGGTGCGCCTCCGCATCCCGTCCGGGTAGGTTGCACGAGGCGGCGCGCAAGCGTCGTCCCAGAGGAATGGCTGCCGCTTCTTTCCTTCGCGGAAAGAA
>CAZCEG010000097.1:0-8406 GCA_964497275.1 uncultured Oceanicaulis sp. | reverse complement strand
CCTTATCAGGTAAAGCAGCCGCCTTCGGTAACTTTTTTGCAAGTGTTACAGGTGATCAGGAAGCGCGTATCGGTCAGCGAGCGCATTTCGCTGAGCATGCGGCAGAAGCGGTCCACATTGGCATCGTCCAGCGGCGCATCGACCTCGTCCAGCACGCAGACAGGGGCCGGATTGGACAGAAACACCGCGAAAATCAGGGCGGTAGCGGTAAGCGCCTGCTCCCCGCCCGACATAAGCGACATCGTCTCCAGCTTCTTGCCTGGCGGGCAGGCCATGATCTCCAAGCCCGCCTCCAGCGGATCATCGTGCTCGGTCAGGCGCAGCTCTGCCTCGCCCCCGCCAAAGAGGGTGGAGAAGAGGCGGCGGAAATGACCGTCCACCACCTCGAATGCGGCCAAAAGACGCGCCCTGCCTTCGCGTGACAGCGTATCGACAGCCTTGCGCAGGCGGGCCACCGCTTCGACAAGGTCATCGCGCTCGCGCACCAGATTGTCGCGTTCGGTGGACAGCTCCTCGGCTTCCTCATCGGCGCGCAGGTTTACCGCGCCGAGGCGTTCGCGCGACAGGCGGGCTTCATCAAGCCGGCGCTCCAGCTCACCCGAAGAGAGCGAGGCGTATTCGCTATTGCCTGCGCGCGTCTGCAGGGCCTCTGCGGTGTCGCCCGTGGCATCGGCAAGGCGCGCTGCCGTTTCGGCGATGCGGGCTCTCGCGGCCTCCAGCGTGGCAGCAGCGGCGGCGCGGGCCTCGCGCGCGGAGCCGGCTTCGCGTTCGGTGGCGCGCAAAGTGGCGTCGGCTTCGCGCAAGGCGGCTTCGGCAGCTTCCACTTCCGCGCGGGCAAGGCGGGCGCGCGATTCGGCTTCGCCCAGCTGGTCGAACAGGGCAGAGCGGCGCGCTTCCAGCGTCTCGGGCGCGGATTCTGCGGCGGCAAGCTCGGTGCGGGCGTTCGCCTCGCTCAGCTCCAGCTCGTCGAGGCGCGCCTTGGCGCTGTCGGCGCGGCGGGCCCAGTCGGCCTCCTCGCGCTCCAGATTGGCGATGCGGTGGCGGCGGCTTTGTGCGTCCT
Organism: uncultured Oceanicaulis sp.; assembly: GCA_964497275.1. GTDB lineage: Bacteria > Pseudomonadota > Alphaproteobacteria > Caulobacterales > Maricaulaceae > Glycocaulis. The sequence goes on along the minus strand of CAZCEG010000097.1, from coordinate 7,346 downwards.
TGCGGGCGGTTTCAAGCGCGGCGCGGGCATCGGCAGAGGCGGCGCGGGCGCGTTCGGCCAGCGTGCGGGCGTCCTCAAGGGCGCTTGATCCGTCATCGCGGCCAAGTGCCTCCGCCTCGCGGGCCTCTGCCGTCTCCAGAGCAGCGCGGGCGGTCTCTGCTTCGGCGGCAAGGCGGCTGGCGGTTTCAACCAGATTGGCCTTGCGCGCTTCGGCGCGCACTGCTTCCTCGCGGCCTTCGCCAAGGGTGCGTTCGGCGCGGCGATGGCTGGCTTGAGCCTCGTCCAGCGCGGCGCGGGCATTGCGCGATGCCAGCCCCGCCTCGTCGGCCTTTGCGGCGGCAAGATCATAGACGCTCTGCAGCTCGCTCTCGCGTTCACGCGCTGTTTCCAGCTCGCCGAGCGTCTGTTCCAGCCGGTTGCGGGTTTCAAGCCGGATGGCGGCAGCCGATGGGGCGCCAGCCTCCGCGGCAAACCCGTCCCAGCGGCGTAGCGCGCCGTCCGCCGTTACCAGCCTCTGGCCGGGTTTGAGATCGGCGGCCAGCCGGTCGAGATCGCCAGCCTCCACCAGCCCGATCGCATCGAGGCGGGCTTTCAGCGCCGCCGGAGCGTCCACCAGCGCGCTTAAAGGCGTAGCGCCCTTTGGCAGGGCGTCGGCGCTAACCTTGCTGCCTGCCCAGCGGCGGGCATTGCCTGCGTCCAGACCGGCTTCCAGATCATCACCGAGAGCGGCTGCTAGCGCCTGTTCACTGCCCGGTTTTGCCCGTACCTTCGCCACCACGCCGTCCTCGGCACTGTCCGTCCCAGCAAGGCGCTTCAGGCTGTCTGCCTCGCGAGCAAGGCTTTGGGCTTCGCTCTGGGCGCTGCGAAGGGTTTCGCGGGCGGATTCGGCCTCGTCTTTGGCTGCGCGTGCTGCCTCTTCTGCTTCGGCAAGAGCGGCGGAGCCTCTCGCCACCGCGTCGTCAGCGGCGCTGACAGCCGCCTCGAGGTCTTCAAGCGAAGGCCCATCCCCGGTGGTGAAGGCGTCTGCGCGCTGGCGCGCGGCGTCGGCCTCTTGCGACAGCTGGGCGTGGCGCTTGCGGGCCGTTTCCACTTCGCGGCGGGCGGCATCGCGCGCAGCGCGAATGCTGGCGGCATGGGCGCTGGCTTCATCGAGCCGCTTTTCCGCCGCGCTGCGCTTTGTATCGGCATCGGCCATCGCCGCTTCGGCGCGGCTCAATATTTCCGTGTCAGCGCGCATTTCCTCGCGGATGCGGCCAAGGCCGGAGCGCACGCGCGCCAGCGATTCGCTCGCTTCACCGTGCAGCTGCGCCTCGCGGGCCTTGCTGGAGGCGAGTTCCTCAAGCCGCGCCGTCAGGCGGACAATGGTGGCCTTCGCATTGTCGAGATCACGCTCCAGCGTATCGCGCTCGCGCTCCACCAGACGCAAGGCGGCGGAGGCTTCCGCTTCTGCCTGGCGCAAGGGCGCAACCGCGTTCGAAGCCAGCTCTGCGGCGTTGGTGGCGGAGGCAGCAAGGCGGGTGGCCTCGGCCACCACGGCCTCGCAGGCTTCCAGATGGGTAGCCGCTTCAGTCGCGGCCTCGTTGGCCTCATGCCAGCGGCGCAGCCACAGCACAGCCTCCAGCTCGCGTATCTCGCCCGACAGCTTGCGATAGCGCCCGGCCTGACGGGCCTGACGCTGCAGGGCATCGTGACGCGCTTCCAGCGTATCGACGACTTCCTGCAGGCGGGTGAGGTTGGCTTCGGCCGCATTGAGGCGCAGCTGGGCTTCATGGCGGCGGGCACGCAGGCCCGATACGCCGGCGGCTTCCTCGAGCACACGGCGACGGTTTTCCGGCTTGGCGTTGATCAGCTCGCTGATCTGGCCCTGCCGCACCAGGGCAGGCGAGTTTGCGCCGGTTCCGGCATCGGCGAATAGAAGCTGCACGTCTTTCGCGCGCACGTCCTCGCCATTGATCTTGTAGTCGGAGCCCTTGCCGCGCGTGATGCGGCGGGTCACCTCCAGAATGTCGGCATCGTTGAAGCGGGCCGGTGCGCGCCGGTCGGAATTGTCGATGGTGAGGATCACTTCGGCGCGGTCGCGGGCAGGGCGCAGGGCGGTGCCGGAGAAGATCACATCCTCCATGCCGTCACCGCGCAGCGATTTGGCAGAGGTTGCCCCCATCACCCAGCGCAGGGCTTCCAGCACGTTGGACTTGCCGCAGCCATTGGGGCCGATGACGCCCGTCAGGCCTGCGTCAATGCGCAGCTCGGACGGGTCGACAAAGGACTTGAAGCCCGCAACGCGCAGCCGGGTGAACTTCACCGCAAGAGCCTCCTAGGCCTTATCGGCCTCCAGCGCCCGCTGCGGCTTTGCCGTCTTGCCGGTCGCTCTACCACACCATCGCCCGCAATAGCCCTATTCGGACGCGCGCGAACGGAAATACTCGATGATTCGCGCGAAGGTGTCGCCGGTGAACTGCGCGGGGATGAAGCCGTCCGCGTCTTCAATGGGCTGGCCATTGGCGAAATAGACGACGCCGGAGCCATCGGGCGCGCGCTGGGGCTCAACGCGCAAACCGTTGAAGAAGAAGGTAGGGGTGGAGTTGATGCCGTCGCGGGCCGCCTGCTGGTTGGAGGCGTTGATGGCGTTGACCGCCGCCTCGTCCGACAGGCAGGCGCGGAATTGCTGGTCAGACAGGCCAGCCGAGCGGGCAATCGTCTGGAAGTGCTGGCGGGCCTCGCCGCGCTGTGCGGCCATGTAGATGGCCTGCTGCTGCTCGAACAACACGTCGATAACGTCGAAATAGCGCTCTTCCGGCACGCAGCGGGCCAGCATGAAGCCAGCCATGGCGAGCTCCGCCGAGCCGGTCAGCATCTCGCGGAACACCACGCGCAGCGTGCCATCCTCGATATAGCGCTCCAGCGTCGGGTTCACGCCGGCATGGAAGGCCGCGCAGCCCGGACAGGCGACAGAGCTGTATTCCACCATCACGACCGGCGCATCGACGGAGCCCTTGGCGAAATCGCCCTCGCGCTCGAACTCGGTCTGGCCTTGCGCGCCATTGCTGCCGCCACAGGCAGCCAGCAGCAGCGCCGCACTGGCGGCAAGAACGGGAAAGGCGCGTCGGGTGAAGGAAAGGGCCATGGGTCGGTGCCTCCGCAACGGACAAGGGTGCTGTTAAATGGCACTCTAGCCAATTCATCGCGGCCATGGCCAGCGCCGCGCGCACGGGGGTGCTTGCGCGAGCCATGAGGCATTGTTAGTCAGGCCGCCTGCGTTTCCTGACCAGTATCGGAGTGTCCCATGTCCGTCACCGAGGACGATGTCCGCCGGATCGCCCGGCTCGCCCGTATCGCCGAGCCCAAGGATCGCCTGACCCAGCTTACAGGCGAGCTGAACGGCATTCTGGCGTGGGTGGAGATGCTGAACGAGGTGGACCTCAAGGGCGTCGAGCCGATGACGACGCCGGTCTCCACCGCCCTGCCCATGCGCGAGGACAAGGTGACCGACGGGGAAATCCCGCAAAAGGTGCTGAAGAATGCGCCGAAGGCCGAGGAAGGCTTTTTCGTCGTCCCGAAGAGCGTGGAGTAGGCGGGTGCGTTCGATGGCGGAAGACCTGCCACCGAGAACGGATCATTTCGAGATCAGCTGTGAATTCACCGTTCACGGCTGGGTTAACATCAATCTGCACACCGACACCGGTGTGACCCGGATCGAATGGGTCAGCTATGTCGGTTTCACGTTCAATGACTTTGCGGCGTCGGCACTGGAGATCGCCACAGGTCGTTACAAGGCAACCGGTCGCTATCAGGCAACTGAAATCAGGGCCGACCATGAGCCGGATGTGACCACTATCACCGTGTCGCGGGAGTATCTCTATCCCCGGACCTTGGAGGAGGAGCAATATGTGCTGCGGATTGACATTGCGCACTCACACAATGGCGACGTCGGGGCCTTTTGCGTATCACCGGACCTCTTTGCCAGCGCCGTGTGCTCTTTTTTAGCAGGTATTCGTGACGGGATGGGCGTCGACGCCTATTACAAGGCTTACGGCGAGGAAGAATTTCCTTCCAAGGCGCTTGCTGCGTTGGAGGCGGCAATCCAAACCCCGGCGACGCCAAAACCGCCCCCTGATATGACCGGGGCTATAACCATAACGATTGGCGGCGGTGCCCAACCGGACGAAAGCAAAACTGATGACTGACCTGTTCTCCCTCTCCCTACTTGAAGCCCGCGACGCGCTGAGCAAAGGCGATGTGTCCAGCGCGGAGCCGATGACCACGCCGGTCTCCGCCGCGCTGCCTATGCGCGAGGACAAGGTGACCGACGGGGAAATCCCCGAAAAGGTGCTGAAGAATGCGCCGAAGGCCGAGGAAGGCTTTTTCGTCGTCCCGAAGAGCGTGGAGTAGGCGGGTATGTCTTTGCCCCCAATAGTCGTATTCGCCATTGTAACGGCTTTCATGGCGGTGGTTATCTACTCACTCAGCGAGGCCATTGCGCGTCAGATGAAAAAGTCGCGCCGTGCGTTGCTGCCGTGGCTATTGGTCGTTGTGCCGCTGAGCTTAATCATAATCACTGCCGCGGCACTGCGCTTCGGAGGGCTGTTTTCCACGCCACTAACGACGATTTCTGTGGCTATAACCTACTTCGCATCCAGCTACGCTTTGGCAGTTCTTGTGGCGACCGCTGGAGCCTACGCGGTCGCGATGCTCATGTCCGGCTTCGGCAATCACTCTGGAAGCAAAAACTGATGACTGACCTGTTCTCCCTCTCCCTGCTTCAAGCCCGCGACGCGTTGGCCAAAGGCGATGTCTCCAGCGCGGAGCTGACTGCAGCCCATGTGAAGGCCGCTGAAGCCGCACAAGGCGCGCTCAACTGCTTCACGGTGATCGATGCCGACCATGCGCTGGGTATGGCCAAAGCCTCCGATGCGCGCCGGGCCAAGGGCGAGGCGGGCGTGCTGGAAGGCGTGCCGCTGGTCATCAAGGATCTGTTCGCGACGCAGGGCGTGGAGACCACCGCCTCGTCCAACATCCTCAAGGGCTTCAAGCCGGAATACGAATCCACCGTCACGCAGAATCTCTGGGATGCAGGCGCGGTGATGGTGGCGAAATCCTCCATGGACGAGTTCGCCATGGGCTCATCTAACGAGACGGCGGCCACCGGCCCTGTGGTCAATCCGTGGCGAGCGAAAGGGTCTAATGAAAAGCTGGTGCCGGGCGGCTCGTCCGGCGGGTCTGTCGCCGCGCTCTCTGCGGGCATCGGCTATGGCGCGACGGGCACCGATACCGGCGGCTCCATCCGCCAGCCTGCGGCCTTTACCGGCCTTGTGGGCGTGAAGCCGACCTATGGCCGCTGCTCGCGCTGGGGCGTGGTGGCGTTCGCCTCCTCGCTCGATCACCCCGGCGCGTTCGGCAAAACGGTGCGCGATACGGCCCTGCTGACGCAGGTCATGGCGGGCCATGACCCGAAGGATTCCACCAGCTATCCGGGCGACGTGCCGGACATGCTCTCCGCGTGTGACAAGCCAGTCAAAGGCCTGCGCATCGGTGTGCCGAAGGAATACCGGGTGGACGGCATGCCGGGCGAGATCGATGCGTTGTGGGAAAAGGGTGTGGAGTGGCTGAAGGCGCAAGGGTGCGAGATCGTCGATATCTCGCTGCCGATGACGAAATACGCGCTGCCCGCCTATTACATCATCGCGCCTGCAGAGGCCTCCTCCAACCTCGCCCGCTATGACGGCATGCGCTATGGCCTGCGCGTCGAGGGCGAAGACCTCATCGACACGTATGAGAAGACGCGCGCGGCCGGTTTCGGCAAGGAAGTCCAGCGCCGCATCCTGATTGGCACCTATGTGCTCTCAGCGGGCTATTACGACGCCTACTATGTGAAGGCGCTCAAAGTCCGCCGCCGCATCTATGAGGACTTCCAGGCCGCGTTCGAGAAGGTGGACGCCATCCTCACCCCCACCACGCCCAGCGCCGCGTTTGGCATCGGCTCCAAATCCAAGGCCGACCCGATCGAGATGTACCTGAATGACATCTTCACGGTGACGGCCAATATCGCGGGTATCCCCGCGATGAGCGTGCCTGCGGGCCTCGATGCGCAGGGCCTGCCGCTGGGCCTGCAGGTCATCACCCGCGCGCTCGACGAGGAAACCATGTTTTCCGTTGCCGCCGCCATCGAGGATGCGGCAGGGTTCAGTGCCAAGCCGGAGAGATGGTGGTGATCGGAAAGGCGTACCGATTTTTCACAAATCCCGCAGCGCGGGTCGGGGCGATTATCGCAGTGGCGATGATGGCTTTCAATTTGGCTAGTACCATAGTTATGACGGGCGCTCACCTCTTCACTGAGCCAGTTGTACTTAATGGAACGATGATGGACTACGGCGTCTTAGTTCCCCTATCCAATCTCCTGTCATCGTTGACGCTGGGTCTGATCCTGTTGTTCTTTGCCATTGCGGTTGAGTATGCGGCGCGCATCGCTTCGGATATCGGTCACATCCGGTCGAGGGCCGTCCGCAAGCCCTCCGGGGACCGCGAATGAACCATCCGTTTCTCAAGCTGCCGGGTGGCTTGTTCGTGCTCATCGGACTTGCCAGTGTTTTAATCAGACTTGTCGACTATGGACTGGCGCACTTTGGAGTCCGCGTCGGGGAGGCACTCCTCGGATCGCCGATACACGGCCCCACATACATGGTTCTGGAAGTTTCCGCGGGCGTTTTTCTGATCTTGATGGGTGTCGTTCTTTATCATCTGTCACGCATATCAGCCCGGCTGAGGGGGCTGGCACGGAACACGGGCGGCTTGCAATGAAAGCAGCGTTCACGACGTTTTTCAGGAACTCCATCGCACGCTCGGTTGCAGTCGTGGTGGTTTTGTTTGTGGTTGCCGGACTTCTTTTGACGGTTCTCGATGCTGTTGAGGGACGATTAGTTTCCATTTGGGCGATCGGTTCGGTGGCGATGATTTGTCTGCCGCTTATGTTGCTCGCCGTCGTTATCGAATACCTCTCGCGCATCGCTGACGCGCTGGAGAAGCCCGGTGCGCTGGGGTTTGAGGACGAGGCGGGGCAGTGATGGGCGCACACGCCCAGCTTTTCCGCGACGCGCTTCATGCCCTGTCGCTCGGCGCTGCGGCGTTTGCCTTGTTCGGCGATGGTGAAATGCGCGTGCGGATCGCTTATATGTGTATGGCAGTCGTACTTCACGGGCTGGCGCACGTGGTAATCGCGGCGAACCGTTATCTGAAAGCGATGGAGGCAAGCGATGAGTGACCTTACTGAGTGGATCATTCTCGGTATCATGCTCGCCTTTGGCATTGGCGTCGCTGTGTTCTACGGCGAGCAGGCGCGCCAGCTGAAGAAC
>CAZCEG010000096.1:3293-8456 GCA_964497275.1 uncultured Oceanicaulis sp. | reverse complement strand
GGACCCTCGCTGCCTGGCTCACCCTGCCTTCGGTCTGGCTGTCTGCTGCCGTCATGTCCACCGATGCGGTGCTGCTGACCTTCTGGTCGCTGGCGCTTTATGCCTTCATCCGGCTGCGCGAAGGCGGCGGCTTCAGCTTTGCGGTGTTGCTGGGATTCGCTATCGGGTTCGGCCTTCTTGCCAAGTATGCGATGAGCTATTTTCTGCTGGGTCTTGCGCTGGCGGCGCTGCTCGATGGCCCGTCGCGCCGCGCGCTCCTTCATCCGCGCATGGTCGCAAGCGGCCTGACGACGCTGCTCGTCCTCGCTCCAAATCTCGTCTGGAACTGGCGCAATGACTTTGCCACCGTGTCCCACACGGCTGCCAACGCCAACTGGGGCGCGGACATGTTCAATCCGGGCGAGGCGGCCAGCTTCCTCATCGATCAGATGGCCGTTTTCGGTCCTGCCTTTGTCGTCGTGCTTTTCTACCTGATTTTCCGGCTGGTGCAGGACTGGCGGGCAGGCAAGGCCGATCCGGTATGGGTTGTGCTGGCCTGTTTTTGCGTTCCTGCCCTCCTCATCGTCACCGGGCAGGCCTTCCTCAGCCGCGCCCATGCCAACTGGGCTGCATCGGCCTATGCTGCGGGCACGCTCCTGACGATTGCTTTCCTGCTGCGCGGCCCGCTCTGGCGCCGCTATGTCCTGATCGGGTCGCTGGTCTTTCACACCCTTGTTGGCGCTAGCTTTGCGACATTCGCCATCAGCCCGCGCCTTGCAGAATCGGTCGGCCTTGCCAATGCGTTCAAGCGCGTGCGGGGCTGGCCGGAAACGGCAGACGCGCTCGCCAGTGCAGTCGACCGGACGGGCGTCGGCGCGGTTGTTTTCGATAACCGGAACGACTTCCACCAGATGCAGCGCTATGGCACCGCGATTGATGCCGAGCTTTACATGTGGATGCGCTATGGCGGCCCTACCAATCAGGCAGAGCTCGGCTGGGCCTTGCCTGCGGGGCTTGCCGGGCCGGTGCTGATTGCGTCTGAGCGCGAGCAGGAGGTTCCCGTGCTGGCGCGCGATTTCGAGCGGATGGACTATGCGGGCGATATCGCGATTGATCTCGGCGGCGGGCGTCAGCGCGTCTACGCGCTTTTCATTGCTGAAGATTACCGCCCTGTGCCCCGTACGCCAGAGCTTGAGGCAGAAATCGAAGCCGAACGCGAAGCCCTGCGGGCGCGCTAACCGCCCGCCTGATCACCCCAGATCTGACGCAGGCGCTCATCACGGCGGCAGCCAAGGCGATAGCGCTCATAGGCTATCGGATTCTCGCTGGCATAATTCTGGTGATATTCCTCCGCTGGCCAGAAGCGCTCGGCATCGCGTATCTGCACCGCCACCTCGCGGCCAAAGAACGCCTCCACCTCTCTCGCACTTGCCTCTGCCGCGGTCCGCTCCGTGTCGTTTTGCGTGAAGATATAGGGCGCATACATCGGCCCGCGATCGCAGAACTGGCCGCGCCCGTCGAACGGGTCGACATTACGCCAGTAGAAGTGCAGGAGCTGCTCATAGCTGATCGTGGCAGGATCGTAGATTACCTCGATAGCTTCGACATGGCCGGTATTGCCGTTCACCACCTCGCGGTATTCGGGGTTTTCGACATGCCCGCCGGTATAGCCAGAGACGGTCTCGATCACCCCGTCGAGGCGCTTGAAATCAGAATCGCCGCACCAGAAGCATCCGGCTGCAAACACAGCGCGCTCGGCATTGTCCGGCAGCGGCACTTGCGCGGCTTCCTGCGATGATCCGGCAGGTGCATCGCTGCAGGCAAACAGGAACAGGGCGGCAAGGCTGGCGATGAGGCGCATGGCGTTCTCCCGGGTGGTCGTCTCTAGAAGAATGTGGCCCGCAAGCCCGCTTTGCCAAGGCCGGATCAGTTCACGATCCCGGCAAGTTCCTCAAGCCCCGCGGCCAGCGCCAGATTCTGCACCGCCTGCACGGCAGCGCCCTTGAGGAGGTTGTCGAGCGCGCAGACGACGCTGGCATAGCGCCCGCCTTCCCCTACCGACCAGCCGCCGACGACGGCACCTGGAATGTCCTGTCCGTCGCGGATCTCCGGGATAGCGTCGGAGAGGCGGATCAGCGCCTCGCCGCCATAGGCGTCGGCGTAGCGGCTTTTCAGTGCAGCCAGCGTCACTGGCGCGGCAAAGGAAAGCTGGGCGGTCAGCGTGATGCCCCGGAAGAAGGCGGCGACATGCGGGCTGAAGCGCACGTCGTGGGCGAGATGGCGGCTCATCTCACGCTCGTGCAGATGACCTGTCAGCGCATAGGGCATGAGATTATCGCGCAGCGCTTCAACGTCATTCTTGCGGCTGGGCGTCGTACCTGCGCCGGAATAGCCGGACACGCCGAAGAGATGAGCGGGGCCGCTCAAGAGATCACGCACCGGATGGACGCAGAGCTGGCCGGCCGTCGCGTAGCAGCCCGGATTGGAAATGCGCGTGGCACCTTTCAGGCGCTCGCGCCCATAGAGCTCGGGCAGGCCATAGGTCCAGCCGCTATCGAAGCGGTAGTCGGCGGAAAGATCGACAATAATCGTCTGCGGTGCAGCCGCTTCAATGGCAGCGACATAGGGCGCGGCCTCGCCATTGGGCAGAGCCAGGATCACGGCATCAGCGCCGCGCGCGGCCACGTCCTGCGGGCCCAGCGCTTCAAAGAGCAGGCCTTGCGGCGCTTCGGGGGCCAGCTTCGTTACCGGCTCACCGGCCATCGCCCGCGAGGAGGCAAACACCAGCGCCATGTCGGAGCGGCGCGAGAGGATGGCGACCAGCTCCCGCCCCGTATGTCCGCGTGCACCGACAAGGCCGACTTTCAGCATCGCTAATTGTCCTTCAGGGTCGGCGGCAGGGCCGCGATGCGTTCGACCATGGCCGGGATGCGAGACAGGTCATCCTCGCCCCGCCAGAACACCGTCCAGCGGCCGGACTTCACCGCGCCATGGCAGGTGGCAAAGTAGAACTCGTTGACCGGATTATCGGTGCGCGACCGCCAGTATAGCTTTGGCGCATAGGCGATGAGCCTGCGCCAGACCGCGCCGCCAAGCCCCTCGCCGCGCGCATCGTCGAGCACGGCAAACTTGTCGAGATAGATCACGTCATCAAGGCGCGTGGTGATGGCGGCCGCCCGGTAGCTTTCGGTGACGAAGGCGTGGTCGAACGCCAGCCCCTCGAAATAGCCGTCCACCAGCGGACGCCCGAAGGCCTGCTCGATCAGCGGCGCAGCGCGCGCGGTATCGAGGCCTGCCTTCTCCGCAATTTCCAGCATACGCTCGCCGCGGCGCACCAGGGTGCCGGACCCGGCATGGGTGAACAGCTCCTTGGCGAGCTCGCCCGGACGCGTGATGGAAACCGAGCTGGAGAGCGGCAGATCGTCCAGCAGGCGCTTGATCTCTTCCATTTTCAGCCGCATCCCGCCCGACACCCAGTCAGAGCTCATCAGCTCGTCATAATCGGTGGCAAGGTTGATGGCGGAGATGGGTGCGCCCTTCTCATCGAGCAGAGCGCCGGTCCCGGTGAGGAACACGATCTTGTAGGGCTGGAGCGCATGCACAAGCGCGCGCACGGCAGCATCGGCATTGATGTTGACCAGCCGCCCGTCAACGGTATCGCCAAGGCAGGCGAGGATCGGGGCCTGGCCTGCGCGCGCGGCGGCCGCCACCAGATCAAGGCGCACGCCGGTGGGCTCGCCTACGCGGCCGAGCTGCGCCTCGTCCAGCAATTCTGCTTCAAAGACACCGGTGGGGATGGAGGCCGCACGCCCGCCGCAATCGCGGATCGCCTGCACGAGCTCGATATTCACCCGCGTCAGCGTCTCGCGGATCACCGGGATCGCCTCAGGCGGGGTGACGCGCAGGCCCTGCTTCCTCACCGTCTCGATGCCGGCTTCTGACAGCGCCTTGTCGAGCTGAGGTCCGCCGCCATGCACGACGATGGGCGCAAGCCCCACCGTCTGCAGGAAGGCGAGCGAGGCCGACAGCGCCTCCATCTCGTCTTCCATGACGGCCCCGCCAACCTTGATGACGGCGAAGCGTTCCTGATCAAGGCGCGAAAACCGGGTGAGATACTCGCGTATCTCCTTGCCGTCGCGCATCTGGGAGAGAAGCTGGACGATGGCCGAGCGCACAGGCACAGCCGCGCCGCCCCGCTCGGTTGCCTGATTACCCGCAGCCTTGTCGATCACGATAGGGCTCCGTTGGCCAGAAGCTCCATGATCGCCTTCTGCACATGCAGGCGGTTCTCCGCCTCCGCCATGCCGATAAAGGCAGGCGAATCCACCACCGAGTCGGCGATTTTCACATTGCGGCGCATGGGCAGGCAGTGGCTGACGACAGCGCTGTCCGTCATTGCCATCTTGGCGTCATCGATCATGAAGCCAGCCCCCTTGGCGCGGTAGGGTGCTTCATCGTCCCACTTGCCGAAGAAGGGCAGCGCGCCCCAGCTTTTCGCGTAGACGGCGTGCGCGCCGCTATAGGCGGCCCTCGCATCGGTCGTGACGGTGAGCGAGGTGCCGGCATCGGCACAAAACCGCTCCGCCGCGCCCATATAGCGCTCATCAAGGCGGTAGACCTCATCCGGGATGAGCAGGCGCACATTCATGCCGAACTTGGACGCGATCAGCAGGGCGGAATTGGCCACCGCCGTATTCAGCGGTTTCGGATGCGGCACCCACGTGAGGAGAAACTCCTTGCCGCGTACGTCGCCGATGGCGTCCTGCAGGGCCATCATATGGGCCAGCTCCTGACAGGGATGGACAATCGTCTCCATGTTGATCACGGGCACGCTTGCGTATTTCGCATAGGCCGTGATCAGCGGATCCTCGCGCTCGGCAGTCCAGTTCTCGAACTTCGGAAAGCAGCGGATAGCGATCAGATCGACGTAAGAAGACAGCACGCGCGCGGCTTCCTTCACATGCTCTTCGGCGGTGCCATCCATGATGGCACCGTCCTCGAACTCCACCGGCCAGGTGCCGCCGCGCGCATCAAGCACGATGGCGTGGCCGCCTAGCTGGTGCGCGCCCAGATCAAACGAGGTGCGGGTGCGAAGCGACGGATTGAAGAAGACCAGCGCGATCGACTTGCCTTTGAGCGCATCGCCTTGCGGACTTGCCCGGTATCGGCGCGCGCGCTCGATCA
>CAZCEG010000096.1:0-3283 GCA_964497275.1 uncultured Oceanicaulis sp. | reverse complement strand
GAAGCTCGTTTCTGGACCAGTCTTCGGTCGACAGGAAATGCCGCATCGCGTCGCGCCTCCCAAGGGGGACATGGAAAGCCCACGCGTTTAGCGCTCCTTGCTGCGCCGCGCAAACGGGTGTGTGAGTGACGGACTAGCTCGCCTCGCCTTCAACAACACCATCCAGCGCCGCGATCAGGGCTGCGTCACGCCGGTAGATATCGTGAATATAGCGGATATGGCCGAACCGGTTGGAAACGGCGGTGAAGTAGAGGATGTGCACCGGCACGGTATTGCGCAGCCAGACGCGGCGCGTGCGGCCATTGTCAAAGGCCTCCGCCATCGCCTCGCGGGTCCACCCCTCCTCGCCCTGCAATATCCACCAGGCCAGCTCGCGCGGCTCGTCCACCCGGACGCAGCCCGAGGACTCATTGCGCTGTACGTTATCGAACAGGGCGCGCTGAGGCGTGTCGTGGATGTAGATATTGTGGATGTTGGGGAACATGAACTTCACCTCCCCCATCGAATTGCCCGCGCCCGGCACCTGAATGACGCGGTAGCGACCGTTCGCCCAGTCGGCCTCAGACGGGCTGATCACCCCGCCGGTCGACTGGTCGACGAGCCGGTAGCCGGAGGCCAGCGCATAGCCCGGATTGGTCTGGAACCGGCGCAGCCAGGGCGCGCCAAGGCTGGTTGGCGTATACCAGACGGGATTGATCTCGATGAAGGTCATGTCTTCGGAGAAGACGGGTGTGCGGCTATAGCCGCGCCCGATCATGGAGCGGTGCACCCGCTCGATCTCGCCGTCCGCCCACGCCTCCAGCCGGTAATCGGCCAGATTGACGCGGATATGACGGCGGCCAAGATCACGCGCGACCCAGCGCCAGCGCTCCAGATTGGCCCGCACCTGATCAAGCCGCTGAGTGTGGGTGATGTTGAGCTCGCGCACTGTGTCGGGGCCGGCCCTGCCATCGGTGGCAAGGTTATGGCGCGCCTGATACCGCATCAGGGCTGTGCGAAGCCGCGCGTCAAACGGTGCGCCTGCCTCGATGGGGCCGCTCAGCAGCCTTTCCTCGACAAGACGTGTCCGCAGCGCATCCACGCGTGCTCCCGAATCGCCGAGCTCCAGGATTGGACCTGTAGGAACGGGCGTGAACTCCTGCCGCATGGCGCGCAGGCGTATCAGCTCGCGGCGCAGTGCCATGTAGTCGGGGTGAGACGGGCTCAACCCCTCCAGCACGCCCAGCACATCGCCGGTTTCAAGTGCCCGGCCCAGATCGGCCGTAAGGTCACGGTCACGAACCGGCGCCGTCCAGTCAGGTTCGAGATCGCGCGGATCAATCCGCCCGAACGCGAGATCGCTGGCATAGTTGAGGAAAATTCGCTCCGCCGCCGCGTCGCGCGTGGGGCCCGCCGGCAGGGACGCCACATCACCAAACGCGCCGTAACGGGAAGGGTCCAGCCCGTGGGTCCAGGCTTCAGCCAGCGCATCGGCAAGACTCTCGACGTGTGCATCGCTCCAGAGTTGGCGTGCGTGTACCGGTGCTGCCAGCAGCGCCACCGCCAAGACTGCCATCATGGCTGCAAAGCCAAGTCCCCGCATGTCCGCCCCCCGCCGAACGATCAACCCCCGCAGCCTAGCACACGAAGCGGACCACGGAAGGCTAAAGGTTAACGCAAGACGATCGCCCGGATTTCCGGCAGGAGGGCGCCGACAAGGTTCTGACCGAACTGCATGGAAACCTGTTCCACCTCGGCGAGCAGCCGGGGCTGGACCGCCTCCCAGTTCTCGGCGGCAGGATCGGCAAACAGCGCTTCGGACAGTGCGCGGTCCGCCGGTGAAAGCCGTCCGGCGATGTCGGCCATAAGCTCTTCAGTTACAGGCTGGCCGGTCGCCACATGGGCAGCCAGCTCTCGCCCTAGCGGCGAGCGGAACATGGCGTTGAGATTCTCCAGATCGGTAAGCGACAGAAGGTCGGCGTGAACGGCAGCGACCGCCATGCGCAATTCGTCCTTGCGCTGCTCGTAGCTGTCATTGACGAGGCTGCGGATCTCATCGCTCTGCTGCGGCGAGATGCCATCGAACTCGGCAGCCACCAGCGCGCCCAGATCGCCCATGCTGACCTGCATGGCGTCCCACATGCCGCTATTGTTGACGAAGTTCCTGGCCTCGTGGATGCGCAGATCACGGTCATCGGCCTGCACCGCAAACGGGGCCGACACGATCAGCAGCAAAGAGAGAAACAGGGCGCGCATGGGCAAGGCCTCACCAGCAGATTGAACACGGGCGCCAGCCTAGGCCTCGAGCGGGCGATCAAGAAGCCCGCAAATTCTTACAATTCCAGTATTTTTACGCCTTCATCCTCGCCAACGATGATCACACGGGCCTGATCGAGGAAGAGGCCGTGATCAACCACGCCCGGCAGGGTGGATAGCTCGAGCCCTGCCGCGTCGGGATCAGGGATTTCCCCGCAGGCGCAGTCGAGAATGTAGTGCCCGCCATCGGTGATGAAGGGGTCGAGGCTGTCACGTTGCCGGCGGCGGATATCGACAACCGGGCGGTCAACGCCAGACCGTCGCAGCGCGTCAAACACCTTCTTGGCCGTGATCGTCCAGCCGAACGGATCGACCTCCACCGGCAGGGGGAAGGCACCGAGCCGGGCGACCAGCTTGGTCTCGTCCACCAGCACGATCATGCGGTCTGCCGCGTCGGCGATGATCTTCTCGCGCAGCAGGCACCCGCCCCCGCCCTTGATCAGCCGGAAGCGGCCATCCACCTCGTCCGCGCCGTCAATGGCGATGTCGATGCGGTCAGCCTGCTCGATGGGGATGAGCGGCACGCCAGATTCGCGCGCAATCTCTTCGGTTTCGCGCGAGGTGGGGATGCCCTTGACGGACAGCCCGCCAGCAGCGATGCGCTTGCCCAGCGCCTTCACGAAGAGGGCCGATGTGGAGCCGGAGCCGAGGCCGACAATCATGCCGTCCTCGACATAGTCCAGCGCCGCCTCGGCTGCGAGCTGCTTCTGGCTGGCTGCACTCATTGATCAATCCCTGACAGGAGCACGAATTTCAGCTCGGTGAACTCTTCGGCGGCCCATTTGCCGCCTTCGCGGCCAATGCCGGACTGTTTCATGCCACCAAACGGCGTTGCAGGCGAGCCGACCATGGGCGCATTCACGCCGATCATGCCAAAATCAATGCCCTCGGTGATGCGGTGCACCCGGCCCGCATCACGCGTGTAGAGGTATGCCGCAAGCCCGTAAGGCGTAGCGTTGGCGAGCCTGATGATCTCGGCCTCGTCCTT
>CAZCEG010000095.1:1122-8496 GCA_964497275.1 uncultured Oceanicaulis sp. | reverse complement strand
GTCCGATCCCCACCTTCACGCAGTCCGCGCCCGCATCGAAAAGGGCACGTGCGCCGTCATAGGTCGCGATATTGCCTGCGATGATCTGGGTGGTGTTGGAGGCGCGTTTGATACGGCGCACCTGCTCCAGCACGGCGGCGCTCATGCCATGGGCAGTGTCGATCACGACCACGTCCACGCCCGCATCCATCAGCGCCTCTGCGCGCTCAAAGCCCGCATCGCCTGTGGTGGTGGCTGCCGCCACGCGCAGACGGCCATGCTCGTCCTTGGCGGCATTGGGGTGGGCTTGCGCCTTCTCCATGTCCTTCACGGTCATCAGGCCGACGCAGAAGCCATCCTCATCGACGACCAGCAGCCGCTCGATACGGTGCTTGTGAAGCAAGCGGCGCGCCTCGTCCTGCGATGCGCCGGGGCGCACGGTGACGAGGTGATCCTTCGTCATCAGGCTGGCGACGCTCGCGCTCATATCGTCGGCAAAGCGCACATCGCGGTTGGTGATGATGCCTATCAGCTTTCCGGGCCGTGCACCGGCCACGCCGCCCTTGCCGCCGCCCTCAACAACCGGAATGCCGGAGATGCGGTGATGATCCATTAGGGCCTTGAGGTCCGCCAAAGTCGCATCGGGGCCGATCGTGACCGGATTGACCACCATGCCGCTCTCATAGCGCTTCACGCGGCGCACTTCCTCGGCCTGCTCGAGAATTTCCAGATTGCGGTGAATGACGCCCAAGCCACCCGCCTGCGCCATCGCTATGGCGAGCGGCGCTTCGGTGACGGTGTCCATGGCAGCAGACAGGATCGGGATATTCAGCCCGATACGCGGCGTGACGCGCGTGCGTACATCTGCGTCCGCGGGGATGATTTCCGATGCGCCGGGTTGCAAGAGCACATCATCGAAGGTGAGACCTTCAACAATCTCCATGGTGGAGACCTCCTTTTCTCTTGCGGGGCGGCTCTAACCCTGAATCCGCCCGCGCGCAAGGGGCGGTGACGGCGCAGCTTGCGGTATCACGCCGCACGGCCTCACTATGCAGCAGGATTTTTCATGATCGGGATCAGGGCGGATATGAGCTTACGTTTGGACGGCAAGGTGGCGGTGATCACCGGCGGGGCAAGCGGGATCGGCAAGGCGAGCGTCGAGCGCTTCATCGATGAGGGCGCCCATGTGGTGATGGGTGATCTCGAAACCGGGCGCGGCGAGGCGATGGCGCAGTATTACGGCCCGAAGCTCGCCTTCCGCACTACCGACGTCAAAAGCGAAGCGGATATCAAGGCGCTGATCGATCTGGCGATGGAGCGCCACGGACGGCTCGACGTGCTCTTCAACAATGCTGGCTCTGCCGAGCCGGACTACCCGGTGGAGAAGATCGAGGCAGGCGCGTTCGATCACGTGATGCACCTGCATTTGCGCGCCGCCCTGTTTGGCATCAAGCATGCCGTCCCGCACATGCAGGCAAGCGGTGGCGGATCGATCATCTCAACCTCCAGCGTGGCCGGGATAGGCGTGAATTACGGCCCCCTCCTCTACTCCATCGCTAAAGCTGGTCTGATCCACATGACCAAGACCGTCTCGGTGCGGCTCGCCCCGCACAAGATCCGGGTGAACTGCATCAATCCCGGCATGATAGCGACGGCTGTGTTCGGGCGCGCCTTCGGGCTGGATCAGGACGCGGCGGAGGCCGCCCAGCCAAAACTCGAAGAATTAGGCGCCTTTGCCCAGCCTTTGCCCGTAGGCGGCAATCCGCTCGATATCGCCAACGCGGCCGTCTATCTCGCCAGCGATGAGTCCCGCTTCGTGACCGGGCAGGCCCTGGTGGTCGATGGCGGGCTGACCGTCGGCACGGTGCCAGACCCCAATGGCGGCACGGCCGCGATCCTGACCGACGTTCTGGGTGTTGACCTGGCCGCCTGGCGCGCCAGTCACGGTATCTGACCAGCATCCGCCATTCGGTTGACTTTAAGAATTTTCGGCCAAGCTCCGCTGCAAACAGGTGAGCAGGGCGATGACCAACCCATGCATGAGCTGCAGCATCGACATGGATTGCTGCAAGAAATTCAACGGCGTGCTGATGTCGCAGGAGGAGTTTGACCGCCTCTATGCGAAGTTTGAGGGCCGCTTCCAGGTCGAGCAGCGCAACCGCTTCGTGATGGTCACCGACATCAGCGGCGAGGGCTGTCCCTATTTCAAACAGGGCGCGGGCTGCACCGTCTATGAGGAGCGCCCGCTCGACTGCCGCCTCTTTCCCTTCTCGCTCGACCATGTGCGCGGCGGGGAAGGTGAGACCATGCGCGCCTCTGCCCATCGCCGCGTCGGCTGCCCGCATTCGGAAGAGTTCCCGATTGACCGCGAACAGGTCGCCTGCCTGACCGATGGCATGGCGCGCTCGGTAGGCCATAGCGGGGCCGAGGTGGAACTGGAATACGGCCTTACCTGGTGGAAATACGCCGCCCGCCGCGCCGTGCGCCGCCTGAAGGCGTTAACGGGCGCTTAACCACACAGGCGAAGGCGCGCCCTCCCGGCTATCCTCTGGCACGTATCATGCGACAGACATGGCAAATCCCGAGGGGAGGCCGTGCCATGTTGCAGTGTGAGACAATTTCGCCAGCCGCCTTGACCGCAGCCGACCGCGACGCGTGGATCAGCCTTGCGCAAGCTACCGGGCTCGCCTCACCCCTGCTCCATCCTGATTTTGCCATTGCCGTTGCCAAGGTGCGCGACGATGTGCGCGTGGCGCTCTATCGCGACCACAAGGGGCTGGCGGGCGTGTTTGCCTATCATCGCCGCCCCGGCGGGTTTGCCCGCCCCATCGGAGCTGCCTTCTCCGATCTCCACGCCATTCTGATGCGCCCCGACATCGACCAGCCCGTAGCCGAGCTCCTGCGGCTGGCAGGAATTTCCCGCGCACGCTTCCCCGCCGTTTATACCGGCAATGCTGCATCGCCTGAGGGCATGGAGCCGGTGGGGCCTTCGCAGGCCACCATCCTGCGCTCCACGCCAGAAGCGCTGATTGAGGAGTTGCGCGCCGAACACCCCAAGAAGTTCAAGGATTTGCGCCGCCGCCTGCGCCGCCTTGAGGAGGATCACGGCCCGGCAGAGATTGCGGTGTCGACAGACAGGGTAGCGCTCGTCCAGCTGATGAGCTGGAAACGCGCGCAGTTTCGCGCCACCGGCAAGCATGACGTGCTGGCCCCGCAATGGGCGTCAGACCTGATGCACACACTTTTCGACGCCGATGCAGGCGAAGTGAAGGGCTGCCTGATCACGCTGAGCGTCGGCGGGCGGGTCATCGCGGCCGAGTTCGGGCCGGAGGCGCACGGTACCTTCCATCCCTGGCTTGCTGCCTATGACGAGGCCATGTCGCCCTACTCGCCCGGCCATCTTCTGGTCTACCAGCTGATCGAGGCCATGCCCCAGCTCGGCCTTGCCCGCTACGAGATGGGCACCGGCCATGAGGACTACAAGAAATACTTCACCAACCACACGACGCACCTGCATTCGGGCATGGTGCGCGCGCCGGGCTTTGCTTCCATCCTGCGCGATGGTGCAGTGGCGACGTTTGATGCGGCAGCAGCGCTGGGTGGTGAACGCGTACGCAGCCTTGCAGGCAAGCTGCACCGGCGCATCGACCAGATCGCCTCGGTGGAGGTCAGCACGGCAGGGCGCTTCATCGGCGTCACCCGCGCAGCCACCCAGCTTCTGGTCGGCGCAGGACGCTAAACGCCTTCAGACAGCCTTGCGAGCACAGCCACCGCATCGGGTATGCCGTATCCGATTTCACGATCTGGTGACGCTGCAGCGCTTGCCGTCTGGCGCAAGGCCGCCGCAATCTCGTCCCGCCCAGCGCCCGGGAAGCGCTCACGCAGACATGCGACAAGGCCTGTCACCACAGCGGTTGCCACCGACGATGCGCCGCGACCGGACCGGACCACGAGGTCAGGCTTGATGAAGGCC
This sequence comes from uncultured Oceanicaulis sp., assembly GCA_964497275.1. Taxonomy (GTDB): domain Bacteria; phylum Pseudomonadota; class Alphaproteobacteria; order Caulobacterales; family Maricaulaceae; genus Glycocaulis. The sequence continues at coordinate 4,544 of CAZCEG010000095.1, read as the reverse complement.
GTATCGGGAGCGCCCCTGCCACTGCTGGCCCGTCGGCCCGCCGGGTCTCCTTCAGCACTGCCGACCGTTATCGCCTGTTCCACATCGCCGGGCGAGGTGATGACCTGCCATTCAGATCGCCCCTGATTGCCCGCGCTGACAACAGCCACCAGCATGGGGTCGGCTGCCAGCAGATCGGCCAGATGGCGTGAAATTCGCGCCGTGCGGCCATCCATCATGGCGGGCGTATAGGGATCGGCATCATCAAAGCGGGTAAAGCCCAGCGAGATATTGATCAGTTTCACACCCTCGCTGACCAGCCAGTCGAGGGCTGCGATGACCCCGTCTTCGTCGGTGCGTGGCTCGGTCATCTGATCCTCGCCAATGGCCAGCAGATAGCGCGATCCGTGCGCAAGGCCCCGCAGATTGCGGCCATCCCTGCCGCCGATGAACTGCGTTACCTCCGTGCCATGGCGATCAAGACTCTCAAAGGGATCGGGCCGCGCTCCCGGCACGAAATCGCGGATGGCCTCCACATCAAGGCCGCGTGTGAAGCGGTTCGACCGGAACGTCCCGAACCCCGCATCAATGACGCCAATCCTGACGCCCGCGCCGGTAAGGCCCTGATCGGCCCAGTCCGGTCCGATAATGCCGCCAAGCTCGCGCGTTATCCTGAAACCGCTGGAGGACCCGGCGGCGTCCGGCCCGCAAGCGGCCAGGACCAGCGCGCCAGCCAGAAAGCTGCGCCGCGAAGGCTGAAACTGCATCATGGTCAACTACCCTCCCCGACGCGGTTCTAAGACCGCTCAACCCCTGCTCACATCATCGTGGCACGGGCCACAAACATTGCACCTTAAATCGAGTCCAGATTGCCCGTCGGGGGCTAGCCGGCCGCCTTGCACACGAAAAAGGCGCGCTGCGGACCGCAGCGCGCCTTTGAAAGCCAGCCGTCAGGACAAGCCTATTCCAGCTCTTCCCAGCCCCACGGCGTAGGCGGGGTCTCGACCGGGTTCGTCAGATCGAACGTCACCTCGAACAGGCGGTTTGGCCGGGTCAGCGAATAGGTGAAGGTCGTATCGGTCACCTCCATGATCCAGACATTGTCCATGGACACCGGAATATTCTCACGCTCGAACAGATCCTTCGAGAACTGATCGGCCGGGAACTCCACACGCGCGCCGACAGGCGGGGCGACGCTCTCGCCACCATACTGGGTGAGCACATCCTCAGACCCGTCTTCATGACGGTGATCATGCTTCAGGCGCAGGCGGCCATCATCGAGGCGCGTGATCAGCCAGGTACGCGAATGATCATCGCCGACATGGAAGGGCACGCGCACCTCGTCCTCGTAGCATTCGCGCACATGCATGACGAGGCGCTGACCGGCAAAGCCGGCATCACGCTCGTCCGGCGGGCTGGTGATGGCGCCTTCAAAGGACTGGCCGCACAGCGCCGCGAGCCCTTCGATGAGACCGGCAGGCGCAGCACCCTCCATCGGCTCCATAGCGCCCGGCAGTTCAGCAGGAGCGGCTTCGGCCTCTTCCATCATCGCTTCATTGGCAGCCGCCATGCCGCCTTCAGCGGGCTCGGCGCCTTCGCTTTCAGCCGGCGGCGGCACCGGAACCGGATCGGGTTCCGGCACAGGAGCGGGTTCGCAGGCGGCCAGAGCCAGTGCAAGGCCGGCAAGGCCGCTTGTGGCCATCAGACGGGTGATCATCATTCGGCAGTCTCCATCCGCGATCTGACGAGTTTCTGGACCTTCTTGACCGCCCGGTCGCGTTTCAGGCGCGAGAGATAGTCGATGAACAACACCCCCTCGAGATGGTCCATTTCGTGCTGGATACACACCGCAAACAGATCTTCCGCGATCTCCTCACGCTTGTTGCCGTCATAGTCGAGATACTCGACCTTCACCCGTGCCGGGCGCTCTATCTGCTCGTACACTTCGGGAATGGAGAGGCAGCCCTCATTATAGGGCCTGGTTTCCTCGGTCAGCGGCGTGATCACCGGATTGACGAAATAGCGCGGCGCATCGCGATTTTCCGAAAGGTCCATCACGATCACGCGCTTGTCGACGCCGATCTGGATCGCCGCAAGACCAATCCCGTCCGCCGCGTACATGGTCTCCACCATGTCATCCATCAGCGTGCGCAGATCATCATCAACGCCGCTGACGGGTTTGGAGACCAGCTTCAGGCGCGGGTCGGGAACGGTGAGAATAGGGTGTACAGACATGGCCTAGACCTAATGGGCAAAGGGATTGCGTTCAAGCCTTACGCGTTTTCACCGCTATCGGGAGCGGCCAGCGCACGCGGTGTTTCCTCCACCTGATCGGGCGCTTCAAGCGCCTTTGCACCGGCGGCTGAATTGAGCTCGGCCATCTTGCGGGTGGAAACCAGCACCCGGCCCTCCAGCGAGGCGACGGCGCTATTATAATTCGTCGTGGCAGTTTTAAGCCCGCTGCCCACCCGGCCCAGATGGCCTACGAATGTGTGCAGCCGGTCATGTATCTCTGCCCCCAGCGCAGCAATCTTGCGGGCATTATCCTCCAGCGCCTGCTGACGCCAGCCATAGGCAACGGCCTTGGCCAGAGCGAGCAGGGTTGAGGGCGTGACGATGATCACATCGCTGGCGATGGCGTCATCAAACAGGCCCGGCTCCTCTTCCATCGCCGCCGAATAGAAGCTCTCGCCCGGAATGAAGAGCGCCACGAAGTCGATCGCGCCTTCCACCGATTTTGCATATTCCTTGCTGGCAAGCTGGCGCACATGCGTCCTCACCTGCAGGGCATGGCGGCGCAGATGCTGCTTGCGCGTGGTCTCGTCGGGCGCTTCCACCGCGTCGAGATAGGCTGTCAGCGCCACCTTGGAATCGATCACGAACCGGCCGCCACCGGGCAGGCGCACCACGAAATCAGGCCGCAGCGCCGCGCCTTCGCTGTTGCGCGCCTGATACTGGCTTTCATAGTCGATACCCTTGGTGAGGCCTGCCAGCTCCAGCACGTTTTCAACCGTGCGCTCGCCCCACTGGCCGCGCGTAGTGGAGGAGCGTTGCAGCGCGTTGACGAGCTTTGCCGTCTCGCTGGACTGGCTTTGTAGACCGGTGCGCAGCGCATTGATCTGCTCGCCCAGCTCGCCGCGATGGGCCGCGCGGTCCTTCTCGATCTGCTCCACCTGCGCGCGGAAGGCTTCCAGGCGCTCGCGGATCGGCGTGACGATCTCCTTCACGCTGCCTTCGGCCTTCTCCTGCTGGGATTTGAAGGTTTCGTTCGCCCGCTCCAGAAAGGCCTTTTGCGATTTTTCCAGAACATCCCCTGCCAGAATCTGGAACTTCTCGCGCACCTCGTTGGAAAGCCGCGTCAGGCTCTCCTTCTCGCGTTCAAAGGCTGCGGCGTCCGCCTCCAGCCGCGCCTGCAGGCTGGCTGCCTCCCGCTGCGCATCGCT
>CAZCEG010000095.1:0-1112 GCA_964497275.1 uncultured Oceanicaulis sp. | reverse complement strand
TCTGCGGCGAGCTCGGCGATGCGTGCATCCCTGGCAGCAAGGCTGGCCGCTGCCCCGCGCATGGCGAGCCAGGTGATCAGCGCGCCCAGCAGGGCGCCTGCCATTGCGCCGCCAGCGGCCAGAAGCGCAAGATTGAGAGGGTCCATGAATATTGCTCCGGGCAAGTCGGCGGACAGGGCGCGCATCCTACCGGATTCGCGGACGGGGTAAGCAAATCCGCCCAACTCACTGCCGATCACGAGTCTGTCAGATATTGAACGCTTTGCTTTTCTGGCGCCTTTGGGACCCTAAGTGTGAAACCAATCGCAGCAAACCCGGGGACAAACTACATGATCCGCACCACCCTTGCCGCCAGCCTCCTTCTCAGCGTCAGCGCAGGCACGCTTGCCGCGCAGGACGTCTACGAGACCGAACAGGCCAGTTTCCGTGTCGAAACCGTCGCAGAAGGCCTGAACATTCCGTGGTCCATCGGCTTCCTGCCGTCTGGCGAAATGGTCGTTACCGAGCGCGATGGCGGCTCGAACGGGCTGCGCATCATCGATGCTGACGGCACTCTGCGCGCAGAGCCTGTGGCAGGCATGCCCGATGATGTGGTGGTCAACCGCCAGGGCGGACTTTTTGATGCCATCCCGCATCCGGACTTTGCCAATAACCGCCTTCTCTACATCTCCTATGCGCAAGGCACCCGTCAGGCGCACCGCACCGCGCTGATCCGCGGTCGCCTCAGCGACGACCTTTCGCGCCTTGAGAATGTGGAAGAGCTGTTCGCGGTGAATTTCGACATTGCGACCAACCGCCACCATGGCGGCAAGATCCTGTTTGACCGCGATGGCTTCCTGTGGCTCTCGCTGGGCGATGGCGGCAGCCACCAGCCGCAGGCCCAGAATGCCGACAATCATATCGGTGCCCTGATCCGCCTGAATGATGATGGCACGGTCCCGGCCGACAATCCCTTCGTGAACGGCGGCGGCGCGCCCGAAATCTGGAGTTATGGCCACCGCAATATTCAAGGCCTCGACCAGCACCCGGTCACCGGCACGGTCTGGAGCCATGAGCATGGCCCGGGATGATGACTACGAGACGTCGAGGAGCAGAATGCGGCGCGCGCCCGA
>CAZCEG010000094.1:7152-8537 GCA_964497275.1 uncultured Oceanicaulis sp. | reverse complement strand
CCCGCAGTGGGGTCATCTGCCCTCACCCCCTCTTTCAGGAGGAAGCGGTAATAGCGCTTCAGCGCAGATAGCCGCCGCGCCGCCGTTGCGGGCGACAGACCGTCTTTCGCCAGCGACCGCATCAGGGCTTCCAGCGCCCCGGCATCAGCCGTCTCGAGCGCGGCGCGGGCCTGCTTCAGCCGGTAGTCGGCGTCTTCCAGATCGTGGCGGTAGGCGGCCAGCGTGTTGGGCGAAGCGCCGCGCTCGGAGCTCAGCATGTCGAGAAAGAGCGCGATGGTGCCTGCCGTCACGCGGTCTCCTCGGCCAGCAATTGCAGGATCAGGAGCAGCGCATCATCACGTTGACCGGCTTGCGCGAGAATGTAGGAAGCCAGCGCCATGCTGCGCGCACTGGCATTGCCCGCCTCCACGATGGCGGCTGCCTGAAGCAGGGCCTCTCCGCGCGAACGATTGACCAGCGACAGGGCTGCCATTGCCGCAAGGTCTGCCTCCCGCGTCGCCCCTTCGGATGGCTCGGCGGCCAGCAGGCTAATGCGCACAGCTTCCGGCACCGATGCGCCGAGCGAAGCCAGACCGGCAAGCTGCGCCATCCGTGCGGGCGTCGCATTCTCTGCGCGCGCCGCGAGGATCGCCCCAAACGGGCCAGAGCCGATATCGTCGGCGGCAATCGCAATCGCCATGTCGAGCGCAACCATGACACCCGGTGGCGGCGGATCCCACGGCTCGACCGGATCATCGAAGCCATAGCCCGGCGGCGGCGTCAGCGATGCCGGACCACCGGCAGGGTCAAAACCGTTCATCAGCGGCTCGGGCCGGTCGGGCTCGGGACCATTTAGCAGGGCTTCGCGCCAGCGGAAGGCCCGCTCCACATCCCCGTCCAGCGCCAGCGCCAGCACAAAGCGGGGGCCGTGCACCAGCGTCTCGGCATTGATCGGGATGGTTTCAATCTCGATGGCATAGGCGCGCGCGACTTCCGCAAACCGGCCTTCGCTCACCGCATCGTCAAACCGGGCGGCAAGCGCCTCGGCGGCGATCATGCGGTCAAGGTCCTGCTGGGCGATGGCGGCAAGGGCCGCCGCGCGGTCAGCGCCTTCCATACCCATTGCAGCTTCAAGCGCCTCGTCGAGCAGTTCGGGCAGCTCGATGGCAGGGCCCGTGCGGTCCGCCGCCCGCTTCAGCCAGGCCGGGGCATTCTCGGCCGGGGTGATACGCGTATCCGGCGCGATCAAAGCTGCCAGCGCCAGTTCGATACCGCTGGACGGTGCCGCATTGGCAGGAAGGCCCCGCTCCAGCGTGAAGGCGTCATACAGCACATCAAATACGGGCGCGGGGTCGGACCCGCGCGCCAGATCAGCTGTCAGGTCGGCCGCCGCGACATTGCCGCCC
>CAZCEG010000094.1:0-7142 GCA_964497275.1 uncultured Oceanicaulis sp. | reverse complement strand
GCCCAGCGCAAGACATACCGCACGGGCGCGCAGCCAGTAGGGCTCATCGCGCCCCCTCAGGAGCGCGTCTGCCGTGTTGCAGGCGGATGTGGTCTCGCCCAGCGCAAACGCCGTTTCGGCATGGATGCGGGACAGCGCCGCCGATTCGTTCAGGCGCGGCGTACGCTCCAGAAGTTCAAACACCTGTTCGGCGCGGCCAGCGGCCAGTGCCCGGTCTGCACGCAGCGCCGCAAGGGCGAAATCATCCCGGCCGCCACGAGGCGGAGCGCCCGATGCCAGAAGCGCGCGTTCAGCAAGGCGTGCTGCCGCAGGCTGGCGCCATCCCGGCCCATCGCTGGCAGGCAGTTCGCTCAGGACAAGGCGCAAGGCATCGGCATCGCTGGACGCCCAGATATTGGCCGGCATCACATTGCGCGAGCCAATCTGGAAAGGATCAACGGCGCCAAGTTCCTGCGCCTGAATGGGCCCTGTGGGCTGTTGCTGGGCCAGCGAAGCAGACCCGATCGCCAGAGCGGTGAGAACCGCGAGACTAATTGTCCAGCGCATTGGTGACCTCGACCCGGGTTTCCTCCGGTTCAGGAGCCGCGCCGTCGGCCAGAAACAGCAGTCCGGCAAAGATCAACCCGACGCACACAACGCCGGCACCCAGTCCGATGAGCAGTCCGCGCATGAAAGCGCCCCTCCTGATTACAGATGCGGAAGTCCTCCACACCCACTATCGCGCACAATGTGGCGATTTTTAAGACATATCACGCGGGAATTGCTCCCGAACATGCAGCGCCTTATAGGCTAGTACCCATCATGGACAGAGCACACATCGCGCGGAAGCTGAACCGGCCTGTCGTCCTCGCCGGGCTGATGGGCGCGGGCAAGACAACGGTTGGACGCCGGCTGGCCGAAAGGCTGGGCTGGCCATTTGCCGATTCCGATCACGAGGTAGAGGCCGCTGCTGGCCGCAGCGTGTCGGACATATTCGCAGACTTTGGCGAAGCGGCCTTTCGCGATGGCGAACGCAAGGTGATTGCGCGGCTGCTGGAAGAGCCCCGCCCGAGCGTTATTGCGCTGGGCGGCGGGGCTTTCATCCAGGACGCCACACGGGCCCTGATCAAGACATGTGCTGTCTCGGTATGGCTTGATGCCGATATCGACACGCTGATGGAGCGTGTGGGCCGTCGCGATACGCGGCCCCTGCTGCAGACGGACGATCCGCGAGCCGTGATGGAAAAGCTGATGGCCGAGCGCGCCCCTGTCTATGCGCAGGCTGATATCCATATCCGGTCGCGCGGCATGCCTCATGATGCGAGCGTGAGCGCGATCATCGAGGCCCTGGCAGACCGCGTGGAGGCGGCAGGATGAGCGAACGGATCACAGTTCCTGTAAAGCTTGGAGCAGCGGGCTATGACGTCGTTATTGGCGATCAGGCGTTGGAGGCCTCGCTGGAACGCGTCGCGGCCCTTGCCCCGCGCGGCCGGGCGATTGTGGTTGCCGACGAGACTGCCCTTGCCCCGCATCGCGCACGGCTGGAGGCGGTTCTGGCCAAGGCGGGCCTGACCCTTCACGTCATCGCCCTCTCCGGCGGCGAGGCGGTCAAGAGCTGGCAGAGCCTTGAAGCACTGGTCGACAAGCTGCTCGACCTCAATATGGAGCGCGGCGAGGCGCTCATCGCATTTGGCGGCGGCACGGTGGGGGATCTTGCAGGCTTTGCCGCCTCAATCATGAAGCGCGGCTGCCCCTTCGTGCAGATGCCCACCACCCTGCTGGCACAGGTGGATTCTTCTGTTGGCGGCAAGACCGGCATCAATACGCGCCATGGCAAGAATCTGGTCGGCAGCTTCCACCAGCCTGCCCTTGTGATCGCCGATAGCGCGTTTCTGGCCACCTTGCCCCGCCGCGAGCTGGCCGCAGGCTATGCCGAGATCGTCAAGGCAGGCCTGATTGCCGATGCGGCACTGTTTGAACGGCTGGAGGCTGTGACGGGCGATCCGCTGGCGCTCGCCACCCTCACCCCGCTCATCGCCGATGCGGTCGCCTTCAAGGCCCGCATCGTGGCCGAAGATGAGCGTGAAGGCGGGATACGCGCCCTCCTCAATCTGGGCCACACCTTTGCCCACGCCTTCGAGGCGGACGCGAAGAAGGGCGCGCTGATCCACGGCGAGGCGGTAGCCTGCGGGCTGGTGATGGCGCTGAAATATTCTGCCCGCAAAGGGCTTTGCGGCCCCGGTGATGCGAACCGCGCCGCCGACGTGCTGACACGTGCAGGGCTTCCCGCCCGCATTTCCGATCTGCCGGGCGGGCCCTATAATGCGGCCTCGCTGGTCGCGCGCATGGGCAGCGACAAGAAAAATACGGGCGGCAGCCTGACGCTCATTCTGGTGCGCGGCATTGGCGAGGCCTTCATCGCCCGCGGGCAGGACGCGCGCGACGTAACCGATTTCCTTGCAGGAGAGATCCGATGAGTTTCGTCTATGAGGCGTGGATGACGTGGGCCTTTGCCGGCATTGTTGTCCTGCTTCTTCTGTCAGCCTTCTTTTCCGGCTCGGAGACGGCGCTGACGGCGACCTCCAAGGCGCGCATGCTGGCGCTGGAAAAGGAAAGGAACCGTGCAGCAGCCCGTGTGGGTGTGCTGATCGAGGATCGCGAGAGCCTGATCGGGGCGATCCTGCTTGGCAATAATCTCGTCAACATCCTTGCCTCCTCCATAGCGGCGGCAGTGTTCCTTGCCATGTTCGGCGAGGCCGGCGTGCCCATCGCCACGCTGGTGATGACCGCTCTGGTGCTGATCTTCTCCGAGGTGATGCCCAAGACCTATGCGCTCTCCAATCCTGACCGGCTGGCCATGCTGGTCTCCTTGCCCATCCGCATCGTCACGGCCATTTTTGGACCTGTGGTGGCAGGCGTGCAGGTGGTGGTGCGTGGCACGCTGCGCCTCATCGGCGCGAACGTGACCGGCCCTGTCCTGTCAGCGCATGAGGAGATACGCGGCCAGATCGATCTGCACGTGCAGGAGGGCAGCGTCGTCAAGCATGACCGCGACATGCTGGGCGGTGTGCTCGACCTGCGCGAACTCACGGTCGACGATGTGATGGTCCACCGCAAAAACCTCGTCATGCTCGATATCGAGCAGCCGGTGGAGCAATTGGTGGAAAGCGCGCTGACCAGCCCCCACACTCGCCTGCCGCTCTGGCAGGACGAGCCGGAAAACATTGTCGGCGTCCTGCATGTGAGAGACCTTGCGCGTGCCCTGCACGGGGCGCGCGGGGACGCGTCAAAGATCGACATCAACGCCCTGAAACGCGAACCGTGGTTCGTGCCGGAGACGACGGAGCTTATTGATCAGCTCAACGCCTTCCGCACCAAGCGGGAGCACTTCGCGCTCGTTGTCGATGAATATGGCGCGCTGATGGGCGTCGTGACGCTGGAGGACATTCTTGAGGAGATCGTAGGCGAGATCGAGGACGAGCACGATGTTGCTCCGCCCGAAGGCTTCCGCCCGGCCGAAGATGGCTCGCTGGTGGTCGATGGCGCTGTTGGTATCCGCGAGATCAATCGCGCGCTGGACTGGGAATTGCCCGACGAGGAGGCCGTGACCATCGCAGGCCTTGTGATCCACGAGGCGCAGACCATCCCGGAGCCGGGCCAGCGTTTCCGCTTCCACAATGTCCAGTTCGATATTCTAGAGCGCCGCCGCAACCAGATCACCAAGGTCAAGCTCACGCCTCTGAAGGAGGAATGAGGCCTAATCAAAAAGCTTGGAAACGCTTTCCTCATTGGCGATGCGCCGGATGGCCTCGCCAAGCAGGGGCGCAATGCCGAGCGCGCGGATCTTGCCCGAGCCATTGGCCTTGTCGGTGACGTCGATGGAATCAGTCACCACCAGCTCTTTCAGGACAGAATCCTCAATGCGCTGGACCGCCTTGCCCGACAATACACCATGGGTGATGTAGGCGGAGACTTCGGCTGCGCCTTCCTTTTTCAGCGCGGCAGCGGCATTGCACAGCGTGCCGCCGCTATCGATGATGTCGTCAAAGATGATGCAACGGCGGCCCGCCACATCACCGATAATGTTCATCACTTCGCTCTCGCCTGCCTTCGGGCGGCGCTTGTCGACAATGGCGATATCGGCGCCCAGACGCTGGGCGAGCGCACGGGCGCGCACCACGCCGCCAACGTCCGGCGATACGATCATCAGATCGGACACATCGTAATGGCGCTTGATATCGGCATCAAAGACCGGCGTGGCGAAGAGATTGTCGGTCGGGATATCGAAAAAGCCCTGTATCTGACCGGCATGCAGGTCCAGCGTCAGCACCCGGTTCGCGCCTGCTTTGGCGATGAGATTGGCAACCAGCTTGGCGGTGATGGGCGTGCGTCCGCCGGTTTTGCGGTCCTGCCGGGCATAGCCGAAATAGGGAATGACCGCCGTGATCCGCCGGGCGCTGGCGCGCGAGAGCGCGTCCATGCAGATCAGCAATTCCATAAGATGGTCATTGGCGGGCTTGGAGGTCGACTGGATCAGGAAAACGTCCTCGCCGCGCATGTTTTCGTCGATGCGCACGAAGAGTTCGCCGTCTGCGAAGGTCTCGATCTCCACATTGGAAAGCGGCGCATCGAGATAATCGGCTATGGCGCGCGCTAGCGGCCTGTTGGCGTTCCCGCTCATCAGCTTCATGGCGCGTGTCCCTCATATGGCCGGTTTGCGACGCTCTAGCAGAGCAGGCGGAAACCGCAAAGCTTGGGGCCGAAGAAATATGCAGGGCGCACGCAAAGCCACCCGTACACGGATCATCCGGCGAACGCAGGAATCCCCGGCGGTGCTGGCATGCCGGCTGCGCTTATGGCGATCACCTTGAAGAGTGCGCCCATCTGGCTGTCATCGCACAGGCGATGCAGCTGGCGGGCAATCACGGCGCGCTGATCGGGCCGTGACGCGCTCAGGGACGCTGCGCGTTGCTCGATCCCAAGCCCTTTCAGGAACGCGCCCTGCTCCAGCGGACCATGCACCTGCAGGCCTGCCGCGAGGGCGCGCCGTGCCAGCGTCTCGAAATCCACCCGCGCGGTAAGGTCTGCGGTGCCCGGCGCAGCCAGCGGATCGACCTTCTGGTGACCGGCTATCGCCTGCAGCGTATCACCCGGTTCTGACATGGCAGGGCCATAATCGATGAAGAGGGCGTGGCCCGGATGGCGGGCAAAGCGCGCCGCCAGCAGATCAACGATCTGCGCATCACCGGGCCTCAGCTCGATCAGCGTGCCCTCCGGGCTGTCTGTCAGACCTGCCGGGATGAAGGGGTCATCAGGGGCGAGCGCAGGGCCGGTGTGGAAGGCAAAGCGGGTCTCATCCTCCGGGTGGAGGCCCACCACACGCTCGCGCCATTGTCCGTCCTGGCGCACGGCCTGACGGAAGGGCAGGCAGTCGAGAAACTCATTGCCGATAATGATGGCCGGACCCTCGGGCGCCTTCTCCAGCCCGTTTGCCCAGGCTATCGGCACACCAGAGCGGCCAAGCGTCTGACCCTGCACCATTTTCAGCGCCGCACTCGCCTCGATGAGCGTCACCTTCAGCGCTTCGGCAAAGCCCGGCACGGCGCGGCCTGCGCGCAGGAAGTCGGCCATCATCGTGCCCTTGCCGGGGCCAAGCTCGATCAGTTGCAGGCGCTGCGGCGCGCCCATGTCCTGCCAGGCTTGCGCGCACCACAGGCCCAGAAGCTCGCCGAACATCTGGCTGATCTCGGGCGCGGTGATGAAGTCAGACCCTGCCCCGATTGGGTCACGCGTCGCGTAATACCCCGCCATAGGGTCAAACAATGCTTCCATCATGAAGACGGAAACCGGCAAGGGGCCCTGAGCGGCGATGCGTGCGCGAAGGTTCTGCGCAATGCGCGCAGCCGGATCGAACACGTCCTGCGGGCTCACGATTTTTTCGCGTCCTTCGCCTTGGGATCGGGACGCACCGTGCCGGCGACCGAAACCGGCTCGGCGCGATATGCCCGCCAGATCATGTAGCCGCCCGCCAGGATCATCGGCACGCACAGCAGCATGCCCATGGTCACATAGCCCTGCAGGGCTTCAGGCATATGGCTGTCGGGCTCGCGGAATATCTCCACGAAGGCGCGGAACGCGCCATAGCCGGCCAGAAACACGCCGGTGACGAGGCCCGGCCGCGACAGAGCCCGGAAACGCCAGATCAGGAAGGCGATCAGCGCCAGCAGCACCGCGCCCTCAAGGAAGGCTTCGTAAAGCTGGCTGGGATGACGGGCAAGGCAGAGCGGGTCGCCCGCAAAGCGCATGGCCCAGGGCAGGTCCGGTGCCGGGCGGCCATAAAGCTCGCCATTGATGAAATTGGCGAGACGCCCCAGCAGAAGGCCGATCGGGGTCGCTGCCGCCACGGCATCGGTGACATTCAGGAGCGGCACCTTGTAGGCGCGGGCGGTGAGGATCATCGCAATCATCACGCCCAGAAGCCCGCCATGGAAGCTCATCCCGCCTTCGGTGATGCCGGTGATGATCCACAAGGGACGCTCCCAGATCGCGCTCGTCTGGTAGAAGAGGACATAGCCGATACGTCCGCCCGCAATGACGCCCACCATCACCCAGAGCAGCAATTCCTCGACAAAACCCTTGTCCAGCGGAGCCGCCACCGGCTTGGCGCTGGTGGTCCAGAGCTGCGGGCGTTTGATCAGCTCGCGCACATAGTAGAAGCCCAGAAACAGGCCCGCGATGTAGGAAATCGCGTACCAGCGCACGACCAGCGGGCCGATCTCGAACAGCACAGGGTCAATGAGGTCGAAGGTCGGCGGGCAGAACTGCACGGGCGATACTCCACAGTTAACCGGGGCATCTGGTGAGCGCCGGACATTGCATTGCAGGCCCCTGAAGGCCTATATCAGGGCCTCACACCTCGCAAGGACTGCCGTGTCATGCAAAGCCGCAATCCCGTTTTTGCCGATCTTGCCGATCTGATGACCGATGCGTTCGGCGCAGCCCGCGCGGCTGGCGATGAAGCGCGCGCCGTCTTTCGCGCACAGGCCGAACGCATTGCCGCTGACATGGATCTGGCCAGCCGCGAGGATATCGACGCCCTGCGCGCGCTTGTGGAGCGGCAGGGTGAGGAAATCGAATCACTGAAGGCCAAACTTGCCGGTCTG
>CAZCEG010000093.1:0-8573 GCA_964497275.1 uncultured Oceanicaulis sp. | reverse complement strand
CGCGCGCCGCCTGCTGGCCGAAACGGGGCTCTTCCTCGACTGGTACATGCCCCATTTCGGCAAGGAGGCCTCGCCCCAGCTGCGCGCGGACTGGCAGGGCGCGTGGGAGGGTGTGCTGGCGCTTCTTGGTGCACACACGCCGGGCCTCGCCTTGCGCGACTATCACGCGGAAAACCTGATCTGGCTGCCGACACGTGAGGCTGAAGCCCAGACCGGCCTTCTCGACTTTCAGGACGCGCTCTTTGCCCATCCTTCCTATGATCTGGTCTCGCTTCTCGAAGATGCCCGCCGCGACGTGTCGCCAGACCTGATCGCGCCGCTGAAGGATCGTTTCTTCGCGCAGGCAAAGCTGTCCGACCGGGCAGGGTTTGATGCTGCCTATGCGGTGCTCGGTGCGCAGCGCAATGCGAAAATCCTTGGCATTTTCGTGCGCCTTGCAAGGCGCGACGGCAAGCCGCGCTATCTCGACCTCATCCCCCGCGTCCGCGCGCATTTCACCGGTGATATCGCCCATCCTGCGCTGGCGCCCGTGGCAAAACTCGTGCGCGCCGCCCTGCCGGAGATGGCACATTGACCATCCGCACCGCCATGGTGATGGCCGCAGGGCTCGGCACGCGGATGCGGCCGCTGACCAATGACCGCCCCAAGGCGCTGGTCGAGGTGGGTGGCAAGGCGCTGATCGACTGGATGCTAGACAAGCTGCAGGCCGCTGGCGTGGAGCGCGCCATCGTCAATGTCCACCATTTCGCCGACGCGATGGAGGCCCATCTCGCCGCGCGCTCCGGCGGGCCGGAGATCATCATTTCGGACGAGCGCGAGCAATTGCTCGAAACCGGCGGCGGGCTGGTGAAGGCTGCGCCCCTGCTGGGTGATGATCCGATATTCGTCGCCAATATTGATGCGCTGTGGATTGATGGCGCGGTGAACGAACTCAATCGCCTCGCCAGCGGCTATGACGCTGCCACGATGGATTTCCGCCTGCTGCTCGCCCGGCGGGAAGGGCTTGTCGGCCTTGAGGGTGCAGGCGATTTCGCCATGGATGCGCAAGGCCGCCTGCAGCGTTTCCGCACTGCGCCCGCCGGGGCCGAACCGCTCTTCTATTGCGGAGTGCAGGTAATGCATCCGCGCGTATTGAAGGGGCGCGAGATCACGCCCTTCTCCACCAACCGGCTGTGGGATGAGGCGCTGGCAAAAGGCCGCGTCACAGGGCAGATCATGGACGCGTTCTGGATGCATGTCGGCGATCCTGAAACCCGTCGTCTCGTGGAGAATCGGCTAAGCTCCACGCCATGAGCCAGCCGCGCCGGATATTCGAGGGGCCCGCCCCCCGCGTCTACACGCTGTCCCCGGCGGCTGATTTCCTCAAAAGCCTTGCGCGGACGCTTGTAGCCGAGTTTCCCGATCCCGAAGTGCTGGCGGGCGTCACCGTGCTTCTGCCTACGCGGCGGGCAGGCCGGGCGCTGGGCGAAGCCTTCAATGCCATTCAGGCCGAAAGCGGGATTGGCGCAGCGATATTGCCGCTCATCCGCCCTTTGGGCGATGTCGATGCCGACGAGCCGCCCTTTGAGCCCGGTGAGCTTGATCACCTCGCTCTGCCTGCGATCAGCGCGGCCCGGCGGCGCTTCGAGCTTGCAAGCCTCATTCTCGCCCGCGAGGCAGCCGCCCGGCGCGAGATGATGCCCGATGGCGCGCTGGTGCTGGCTGATGCGCTGGCGAGCCTCCTGGATGAGCTGGCATCCGAAGAAATTGAGGGGCTGGGCAATCTGGCTGACCCTGCCTTGCGCGAGGCCTTGCCGGCAGACCGGCAGGAAGCCGCGATCTTCCTTGATATCGTGCTGGAGCAATGGCCTGCGCATCTCAAAGGCCTCGGCCTCACCGATCCTGCCAGCCGCCGCTCCGCGCTTCTGAACGCCCTGGCGCGGAGCTGGCAGGAGAAGCCCCCGCCCGGGCCCGTCATCGCGGCAGGCTCCACCGGTTCCATCCCGGCGGCGGCACATCTGCTGACCGTGATCGCGGGGCTGGAAAAGGGCGCAGTCGTGCTGCCGGGCTTTGCCGGCTTCATGGACGCGCCCAGCTGGAAGGCCATTGATGAAGGCCACCCCCAGCGCGCGATGAAGGCACTGATCGAGCGCATCGGCATCGGCCCGTCCGATGTACGCGAATGGCCGCAGATCGACCCGAAGTTTGATCCCGGCCGCGCGGCGGGTGCGCGGGTGCGCCTTGTCACCGAAGCCCTGCGCCCGGCAGATGAAACGGCGGACTGGCTCGCCCGGCTCGACTTCCTCAATGGCGAATGGGAAGGCGATATCGTGGCGGAGGGGCTTACCGGCCTTTCCGTCATCGAAGCGCCCGATCCTGCGAGCGAGGCGCGCGCCATCGCGCTTGCCCTTCGCGAGACGCTGGAAACGCCCGGCAGGACCGCGATGGTCGTGACGCCCGACCGCGCGCTTGCCCGGCGCATCACCACCGAGATGGCGCGCTTTAGCGTGGAGCTGGACGACAGTGCCGGTGAAGCCTTGAGCGATACCGCGCCCGGCGCGTTCCTGATGCGGGTGATGGAGGTGGCAGGCGATCCCGGCTCCGCCCTCGCGCTTGCAGCCCTGTGGACCTCGCCGCTCTTTGCCTTGCGTGAAAAGCGCTCCGCCCTGATGACCGACATCGCCGAGATGGAGCGCAAGACTTTGCGTGGCTCCCGGCCCGGCCACAGCTTTGCTGATGTCATCGCCCGCGTGGAAAAGGCCGGTAGTCCCCGCTGGCTGGAGATCATGCGCGCGATTGACGCTGCCTTTGCGCCGCTGATGACGCTGGAGGGCGACCAGCCGCCGCGCGTGTTTGCAAGTGCGCTGGTGGCCGTAGCCGAAGCCTTAAGCGCCAGCGACGACCTCTCCGGCGCGGACCGTCTATGGGCGGGTGAGGCAGGCGAGAGTGCCGCGATCCTGATACGCGAGTTTCTGGAGGAGGCAGACGCCCTGCCGCCGCTTTCCTTGCGGGCCTTTACCCGTGTCTTGCTGGAAACCGCGCGTACCCGCCGCGTCCGCCCGCGCTCCGGCGCGCATCCGCGTCTTGCGCTTCTGGGGCCGCTGGAGGCGCGCCTGCTGCATGCCGACCGGGTGATACTTGCGGGCCTTAATGAAGGCGTCTGGCCGCAAAAGCTTGGCAGCGATCCCTTCCTGTCGCGCGCCATGCGTGACGCAGCGGGCCTGCCCCCGCCGGAGCGGCGCCTCGGCCTTGCCGCACACGATTTTGCAGAGCTCGCGAGCCTTGCCGATGTGATCCTGACGCGCGCCACCAGTGCAGACGGCGCGCCCACCGTCGCCTCACGCTGGCTGTGGCGCTTGCAGACGCTGACGCGCGGGGCGCTCGGCAAGGAGGCGGCCGAAGAGGCCCTGAAAGCCCAGCCCGATTACCTCAAACTCGGCAGCGCCCTTGATGCCGTGGCCGAAGACCAGCTGACGGGCATCGAGCCGCCCCTGCCGCGCCCGCCGCTGGCTGCCCGGCCTGACACCCTGCCTGTCACGGCGATTGAGACCTGGGTGCGCGACCCCTATGCCGTCTACGCCCAGCGCATATTGGGCCTGAAGGAGCTTGATCCGCTCGACCGCGAGCCCGGCCCGGCCGAGCGCGGCAATGCCTGGCACACCGCGCTGGAGCTGTGGGTGAAGGGGCTGGGTGACCGGATCAAGTTGCCCGAAGACGCGCTTGCAAGGCTGGTCGCGCATGGCGAGACCGCCTTGCGCGAAGCGGGCTTTACCGAGGCCGAGCTGGCAACCGAGCTGCCGCGCTTTGCCCATGCCGCCCGCTGGATGGTCGATTACGAGGCGCAAAGGCGCGCCGAGGGCCAGCTGCCGCTGGCGATGGAGGCGACTGGCCGGATCAGCTTTGCCGCCGGCCCCGTCCAGTTCACGCTCACGGCCAAGCCCGACCGGATCGACAAGGCGCGCGAGGGCCATGTCATCGTGGACTACAAGACGGGCCGGGTACCCAGCGAAGCGGCGGTGGATGCAGGCTTCTCGCCCCAGCTCACCCTGACCGGCGCGATCCTTGCCAAAGGAGGATTTGAGGGCGTGCAGGCAGGCCCGATCCACCGCTATCGCTATGTCGCGGTGAAAGGCACCAAGACTGCAGGCGAGGAACTGGAAATCCCGGGGCTCGACAAGAAAGGCGCGCTGAAAGCCGATCCGGAAGAGATGCATGCCAAGGCCCTCGCGCGGCTGGTGCGCTATGCGGCCAAATTCGCTGACGAGAACGCGCCCTATGAAAGCCAGCCACGCCGCCAGTTCGTGAATGATTACGGCACTTATGACCATCTCGCACGGCGCAAGGAATGGTCGACCGCGCCCGATAAGGAAAACTGGAACGGGGAGGGCGAGGCATGAGCACGCCCGGCTTTGATCCTGCCGTCGCGGCGTCTGCCACAAGTGCGCAGCGCGCCGCCGCTGACCCCGCCAAGACCGTGTTCGTGCGGGCCAATGCCGGGTCTGGCAAGACACGCGTGCTGGTCGATCGGGTGGCGCGCCTGTTGCTGGAAGGCGTGAAGCCGGAACGCATTTTGTGCGTGACCTTCACCAAGGCGGCCGCTGGCGAGATGCAGACGCGGCTTTTCCGAAAGCTCGGCGACTGGTCGGTCATGGGCGATGACAAGCTGCAGGCCGAACTCAAAGAACTGACCGGCGAGGAGGCGGACGCCGATCCGGCGCGCCTTGCCGAAGCCCGCAAGCTCTTTGCGCGCGCACTGGAAACGCCGGGCGGACTGAAAGTGCAGACGCTGCACGCCTTCTGCGATTCCCTGCTGCGCCAGTTTCCGCTGGAGGCGGGGCTGCCGCCGGGCTTTGCCACGCAGGAAGACGCGCAGAGCGCCCGCGCCCGCCGAGAGGCGGAGCTCGCCGTCTATCGCGCCGCACGGGGCAGAGGCGGGGAGGCACTGGCCGCAGCGATTGACGAGGTCACCGTGCGCGCCGGGCCGACCGGGTTTGAGGCGATTTTCAAGGCCGCCACCAAGCATCGCCACCACCTCTCCGCCCTCTTTGAAAAGGCGCAAGGCGAGGAGCCCCTGATCCGGGAAGCGGCGCGCCTGCTCGGCGTGGAGGCGGGCGGCGATGAAGCCGCCGTGAAGCAGGATTTCATCGCAGGGCTCGATCTTGATGCGCTGCAGAGATGCGCGGATGCGCTGGCGGGCTCGTCGAAGCCGACGAGCCGGGCTATGGCACCGGCCCTGTACACGACACGCGAGATGGTCCTCTCGGGGAACTGGGAGGCGGCGTGGGAGAACTACACGGCTCACTTGCTGACGAAGGAAGGGACCCTACGGGCGCGGCTATACACCGATGACGCATCTGACGTCTGCCCCGACCTCGTCCGCCTTTTCGGCCCCGAAGGCAGTGAGCGTGCTCGCTTGGCGGCGGTGCTCCGCCAGCTGTGCGGCCTGCGCCTCCACGCCCTCACTGCTGCCAGCCTGACCCTCGCGCGCGGTTTTCTTGCCGCCTATGAGCAGCGCCTTGCCCGCGAGCGGGCGGTGGACTTTGCCGATCTCGTCGTGCGCGCGGCGCGCCTCCTGAAAGACAGCGAGTGGGCGGACTGGGTGCGCTACAAGCTCGATGGCGGGCTGGAGCATATTCTGGTCGATGAGGCGCAGGATACCGCGCCCGAGCAATGGGATGTGATCGATGCGCTTGCGGCGGAGTTTTTCGCCGGAGAGGGCCGCGAGCGCGGCTCCAGCCTTGACCGGACGGTCTTCTGCGTCGGGGATGAGAAGCAGTCCATCTACGCCTTCCAGAACGCCGATCCTGCCCGCTTCATGGAGCAGGGCGACACGCTGAAGAAGCTCGCCGGAGGCGCAGGTCTCGGCTTTGCCGAACCCGGCCTCAATGTCTCCTTCCGCTCCGCGCCCGAAGTGCTGGAAGCGGTCGATCTGGCGTTCGCAGACTTGCGCGCGGCGCTGGAGACCAAGGCCTTCCTTGAGGCCGAGCACAAGAAATTCGTCGATGAGGGCAAAGCGGTCCCTCCGCTCGTCCCGGTAAAGCTGCCCTTTGCCGCCTATGCCGGGCACGAGGCCGCGCGCCGGGGCACGCCGGGCTGTGTGGAGATATGGCCGATCACGCCGGCCTTGCCCAAGGGCGAGGAGGACAGCCTCGATGAGGAGGATGAGGCCGACGGCCCCGTCGATACCCGCAAGCGCAATTCCCCGCGTAACCAGCTCGCTGAAGCGGTGGCAGAAGAGATCGCGGACATTATCCATCGCGGCGATGCGGTGTGGGAGGAGACGAAAGAGGGCTGGAAGCAGCGCGCCGCGCGCGCAGGCGATATCGTCATCCTCGTGCGCAAGCGCGATGGCCTGTTTGCCGAGATCATCCGCCAGCTGAAGCTGAAAAAAGTGCCGGTGGCGGGCGCAGACCGCATGGTGCTGCCTGATCAGCTGGTGGTGGAGGACATGCTCTCGCTTGCCCACTTCGCCCTTCAGCCGGGCGATGATCTGGCGCTCGCCGAACTGCTCAAAAGCCCTGCCTTCCACCCTGTGGGCGTGAAAACGCCGCCGATTGACGAGGAGGCGCTGTTCCGCCTCGCATACAAGCGCAAGGGCACACTATGGGAGGCGCTTCAGCGCAGCGATGACCCTGCCCTTGCCGATGCGAAGGCCGCCCTGTCGCGGGTCAGGGCGCGCGTCGATACGCTGACCCCTTACGCCTTCTTTGCGCGCTTTCTGGGCGAGGCGTCCGATACGGGCGAAAGCCGCGCGGCGCGCATCTATGCCCGCCTGCGCGAGGAAGCGCGCGATCCGCTGGAGGAGTTCCTCTCCCGTGCGCTGGCCCATGAGCGCGAAGGCGCGCCCTCGCTTGCCCGCTTCATCGACGAGGTGACCCGCGCCAATTCCGAGCTGAAGCGCGATCCCGAAGGCGGGCGCAATGAAGTGCGCGTGATGACGGTGCACGCTGCCAAGGGGCTCGAAGCACCCATCGTCTTCCTGCCGGGCACCACCGCGCCGCCCTCTGGCAGACAGGATTTCCTCCTCGCACATGAGACATGCGGCCTGCTGTGGTCAGAAAATGACGCCTTCGCGCCCGAGCTGATCACCGCCTTGAGGGAGGTGGAAAAAAAGGTGCAGGACGACGAATCCCTGCGCCTGCTCTACGTGGCGATGACGCGCGCCCGCGACCGGCTGGTCATCTGCGGCGCACAGCACGGAAGAACCAAGATTCCGGACGAGACCACATGGTATGGCCGCCTGCGCGATGCGTGGAAAGGCGAAGACTGGCACGATGTGCCGACCGCCATCGACAGAATTGCCGACACCTATGAGTGGGAGAACGCCACCTCCGCCCGACGCTATGGCGCTGAGCTGAAACCGGCAGAGAAGACGACAGAAGAGGAAGGCAGACAGCAGGCCGAGCCCGCATGGCTGCGCACGCCTGCCCCGGCAGAGGCGGTGCCGGTGCGTCCACTCGCGCCCTCGCGCCTGCTGGCGGGTCTGGAAGCGGGCGGGGAGCCGTCCGGCCTCTCCCCGCTGGCCGATGGTGGCAAGGCCCGCTTCCTGCGCGGCACGCTGGTCCACAAGCTCTTGCAGATACTGCCCGAGCTGCCGCAAAGCGCCCGCGAGGAGGCCGCGATGAGCTTTCTTCGGCGCCAGCGCGATCTCGATGACGCCTTGCACGCGGCAATCGCCGCTGAAGCGCTTTCCATCCTCACCCATCCAGACTTTGCGCCCCTGTTCGCACCGGGATCGCGCGCGGAGGTCTCCATTGCCGGCACAGCGCCCGGCCTGCCAGCGGGCGTGCGCGTCAGTGGCCAGATCGACCGGCTGGTGGTGACGGAACAGGAAGTGCTGGTAGTGGACTTCAAGACCAATCGCCCGCCGCCGGAAAGCGTGGCGCAGGTCGCGCCAGTTTATCTTGCCCAGATGGGCGCCTACCGGGCTTTGCTCATGACGCTCTATCCGGGGCGCAAGGTGCGCTGCGCGCTGGTCTGGACCGATCAGGCGCGGCTGATGGAGCTGCCCGATTCAGCAATGCAGCAAGCGTTGGAGCTTGCCGGAAAGAGCCGCGCGCTTGACCATGTGGGCGCTGCTTCCTAGGTGTTGAGGCGACAGGCGGGCCAGCGTGCCGATTTTCGGGCGCAGCCTTTAACCTTCCAAGGGAGAAAGCCCATGGCGACCAAAGCGGTGTCTGACGATTCCTTCGAAGCCGACGTTCTCAAGGCGGGCGGACCCGTTCTTGTGGACTTCTGGGCGGAATGGTGCGGCCCCTGCAAGCAGATTTCCCCGGCGCTGGACCAGATCGCGACGGAGCACTCCGGCAAGATCACGGTCGCCAAGGTGAATATCGACGAAAATCCAATGACGCCCGGCAAGTATGGCGTGCGCGGCATCCCTACCCTGATGATCTTCAACAAGGGCGAGCTGGTCTCCACCAAGGTGGGCGCCATGGCCAAGGGCAAGATCGAGGAGTGGATCAACGAGACGCTCTAACGCTCTTTGATCGTATCGGAATTGAAAAACCCCGGACGGCACCGTCCGGGGTTTTTGTTTGTTTACGCGGTGAATATGGTGTCCTCCCCCGTTTACGGGGGAGGTGTCAGCGTAG
>CAZCEG010000092.1:5829-8618 GCA_964497275.1 uncultured Oceanicaulis sp. | reverse complement strand
ATTCGGGCGAGGCTGCCTGATCGGGCGTTACGAACATGCGGTGGTGCTGGCCGATGATCTCATCGGGGGCATAGCCGATTGCGGCGCAGAAGTTTGCGTTGGCCCGCAATATCGTGCCATCCGGCTTGAACTCGATAATGGCGTAGGACCTGTCGAGGGCGCGAAGCGTGGCGGCATCAGCAGACTGAAGTTGCATCATGATTCATCTCCCGTTTAGCGAGAGGATCATGGTTCTGCTTAAGCATCTGTAGAACGCGATACCGGCGCTCTAACGCTTCTTCCCTGGCTTGGGTTCGGACGGCTTGAACTCGGGCACGCGCACCTTGGTCTTGTGGTCGGCGGGGCCTTTTTTCCCATCGGGCCACAGGCCACGATAATAGTCTTTCTGCCATTTCTCGTCCGCTGCGGCCTTGTCGCCGGTTTTCAGCCGCTGGCTGAAATCGCCGCGGCTCTCCCGCCAGATATTCATCTGCTCGGCGGTCTTCGGATCGGAATGGATGGTGCGGATTTCCGGCGTGATGCGTTCAAAGAGGTCGCGGCGCACGGGAAAGAAATGGGCCACCGCCTCGCCCGCCTCGAAGCGGATTTCGCCGGGCCGGGTGAAGCGCCAGTTCATGGTGAAGGAATAGGGGCTCCAGTCGGTCTCGATCACGCCGGAAAGCGGCGCAATGCCGTCCTTCACGCCATTGACCGGGCCGGTGACCCAAGTGTTCCAGCCCGGCGGGGTGCGCAGGAGGAAGCCCATCTCGAAGGTGAGGATGCCAGAGCCGAAATTGGCCATTGCGCTGCCCGGATGATGCATGGTCAGCGGATTATCGAGCCGCACTTGCACATCCTCCACCTGCACGCCGCCATTCCAGCTCACCGTCATGCCGGACGGGGTGAACACCTCCCAGCCATGCTGGTTGGCAATCGCGAGCGGCAGGCAGCGATAGGCAAAGCTCTCCGGCGTTGCGTCCATCCAGTCGCGCCGGCTGGAAGCGGCACGGATGGTCGGGGCTTGCGCGGTGAGCGGGTGGCAGAGAAGCTTCATGGATCGGTCCGGCTGGTGAATGGTGCGGCGAGCCTAGCGCGCTGGTCCGGCTTCGAGAAGTTCTGCCGCTCAGGCGCGCGCACCCTCGCAATTTGGCCCTGATTGGCGTATATCGCGCCGCCATGAGCACGACCCTTGATCTTTCCGCCGCCAACCGGCCGGCCGTGACGCCATCCCTCGCCGGGATGACGCGCAACCAGATTCGTGACGCGCTGATCGCCACCGGCCTTGTCGACGAGAAGAAGGCAAAGATGCGCGCCACCCAGCTCTGGCGCTGGGTCTATCATTTCGGCGTTACCGATTTTGCCGCGATGACCGACATTTCAAAGGAGCTGCGCGCGGCCCTGCCAGACCACTTCACCCTTGCCCGCCCGCGCGTGACGGAGCGGCAGGTGAGCGTGGACGGCACGCGCAAATACCTGATCGAGCTGTCGCCGGGCGTGGAGTGCGAAACCGTCTTCATCCCGGGCGTCGGCCGCTCTGGCGCGCTGTGCGTGTCGAGCCAGGTGGGTTGCACGCTCAACTGCACCTTCTGCCATACCGGCACGCAGGCTCTGGTGCGCAACCTGACGGCGGCAGAGATCATCCAGCAGGTGATCATCGCCAAGGATGATCTTGGCGAGTGGCCGAGCAAGCTCGATGACCGTGAAATCACGAATATCGTGTTCATGGGCATGGGCGAGCCGCTCTACAACCTCGATAACGTGGCTGACGCCGTGGACGTGATCTCTGACGGGGAAGGCATCGCCATTGGCCGCCGCCGCATCACCGTCTCCACCTCCGGCGTGGTGCCGAAGATTGAAGAGCTGGGCGCGCGCACAGGCACCATGCTGGCGATCAGCCTGCATGCCACCAACGACCCCTTGCGCGATGAGCTGGTGCCGCTGAACAGGAAATACCCGATTGCAGAGCTGATGGACGCGATCCGCGCCTACCCGGACCTTTCGAACGCCAGGCGCGTGACGTTTGAATACGTGATGCTGAAGGGCGTGAACGATTCGCCCGCAGAGGCGAAGGCGCTGGTAAGGCTGCTGCAGGGCATTCCGTCCAAGATCAATCTGATCCCGTTCAATCCCTGGCCAGGCAGCCCTTACGAGTGCTCTGACTGGGCGACGATCGAGCGCTTTGCCGACATCGTGAACAAGGCGGGCTATGCGAGCCCCATCCGTACGCCGCGCGGCCGCGATATCCTTGCCGCCTGCGGTCAGCTGCGTTCTGAAAGCGTGAAACAGCGCGCCAGCGAAAAGCGCCGTCTGGAGAGAGAGGCGGGAGCAGCTGGCTAGTCGTTGCCGCTACTTTAGCTACTCGGCAGCCACGGCGGAGCTGTAGGCGTAGGTCGCCCATGTTGGCTTGTAGCTGTCGTCGGCTTGATCGCCCCAAGCGGACCAGCCGTCCCGTACGCCACGTGAAAACAGCTCGATACGTGGTCCCCATGAACAGCTCTCAATGAGTTCATATTGCTCGTCGGGTTTCCGCGAATGTTCGCGTTTGCGAGTAGCAAGAAAATTTACCTGACGCCGACCGGCATCAAGAGTTCGTGCATTCTTCCCACGGACACCAAACAGGATCAGCTCGGTAACATTGCGGAAATAGAAGCCGACCCCGCGTCCGTCTGAACCGCCGTCCTTACGTATCTTGTGCCACACGAGGTTCGACTTGTACTCAAAGCCCCAAGCCTGCATTACGCGCAGGCCGTCTGGCAGCAGGGCATTCGGAACCCAGAGATAAAGATGGGACGGCTCTGCAGCGATGCTGG
>CAZCEG010000092.1:0-5819 GCA_964497275.1 uncultured Oceanicaulis sp. | reverse complement strand
TTCGTCTAGCCCCATAGTTCCGTAGCGAGACAGGCGCCGGTGCTCAGGTGCCATTTTCCCGGTGCGGTTGGCGAACCTCCATGGCGGGTCAGCCAAGATGGTTCCAAAGCGAGCGCCGCCTGCCGTTTCAAGAAGGCTACGGGAGGCATCGCGGACGAGCGCGTTATCTGTCATCGACGAAGCACTCCTTGGTGATAGCAAAAACGACGAGCGGGCATCCGCCGCCGGCACCACCCTCTATGCGGGGCAGCAGTTTCGACAGGTGCGTGGTGGAATTTCCAAAGCTAGTGCCACGCCCGAGCTCATTGAAAATGTCCTGCAGTTCCGACGCACGGGTTATGATGACACCTACGTCAATGGCGCGCAGCTCGAACAGTTGGCGGAAGTTATTGAGATCACGATCGAAAAATGGATCCTTGTTGTTCCACTCAACCTCCAGCGCAACGCGGCCCTTCACGCAGTCAACCTTGTGCGAGGGAGCGTCGTGGCGTTCGTCGTCGACTATAATGGCAGTGCGATAAGTCTTCTCGACCCAGCCGAGATGGTAGAGGCGTTGGTCAAGCTTGCCAGCGATGTCGGACTTCGACCCGCCCGGCTTGAGAATGTCTGTCGCTTTCAGCTCAAACTCACGAAGCACTGTCAGAATATCTCGCCAGCAGTCGGCATGTGCTGTGTGCAAAACAGCCAATCCGTTACGCCATTGGCGAACATCAAAGCGCGTTGTGATGTCGCGCGGAACTAACGAATCAATTGTCATTGCCGGACGCTAACACACCGCTTTATGTTCTTATAATGTTCCATTTGCTGCGAGACGGCAAGACATAACTGTGTCGGGAAGGTAAGTGGACTGTATGAACTCGCGTAGACCTGCCAATCGCCCCAGACCCCGCCCGCTGACCGCCCGTGAGGCGGCGCTCAAGGCCTTTCTCGCCATGGAGGCGGACGGCGCTGCGCTTGATAGCGCGCTTTCCGCCCAACCCGGCTACAAGGCGATGGATACGCGCGACCGCGCCTTTGCCAGAGCCATCCTTTCTGCCGCGATCCGCCGCCGGGGCACGCTGGAAGCGGCGTTTAACACCTTCCTCGACAAGCCCTTGCGTCCGCGCGAGGTGTTTGGCCGGGCGGTGCTGACGCTTGGTTCAGCCGAGCTATTGGTGCTGATGACGCCGCCGCACGCGGTGGTCGATGGCTGGGTCAGGATCACAGGCGCCGCCGAAGAGGGCCGCCGCCTGAAAGGGCTGGTAAACGCCGTGCTGCGCCGCGTGTCAGAGCGCGGGGTGGACGTGCTGGCAAGTGCCGATCCGATCATGGACCTTCCCGAATGGCTGCGCGCGCGCTGGGTGGAAACCTATGGCGAGGAGACGGCGCGGGCTATGGCGCTGGCCAGAGCCGGTGCTCCGCCGCTGGACCTTTCCACAAAACCCGGTTTCGAGGCGGCCGGCTTTGCGTCCGGGATCGGCGGGGTGCTGCTCCCCACCGGGACGGTGAGGAAGGACGGCATTGGCGATGTCACGGCCTTGCCAGGGTTTGAGGAGGGCAACTGGTGGGCCCAAGACGCCGCCGCCGCGCTGCCTGTTCACCTGCTGGCCCCGAAGTCGGGTGAGCGCATCGCCGATATCTGCGCGGCCCCCGGTGGCAAGACGCTGCAGCTCGCCGCGGCAGGCGCAGACGTGATTGCTGTCGACCGGTCTGAAAAGCGGTTGAAGCGCGTGAGCGATAATCTCGCCCGGACGGGTCTCAAGGCCGCGATCATCACCGCCGATGCCACACGCTGGCAGCCGGATGGGGCGCTCGACGCGGTGCTGCTCGACGCCCCGTGCAGCGCGACCGGAACCTTGCGCCGCCGCCCGGACGTGGCGTGGTCAAAGGGGGTGGAGGATATTGCAAGCCTTGCCGCCCTGCAGGCAGCGCTGCTCGATAATGCGTTCGCGATGCTCAAAACCGGCGGGCGGCTCATCTACTGCACCTGCTCGCTGGAGCCGGAAGAGGGCGAGGATCTGATCGCGGCCTTCCTCGCCCGCACGCCGGACGCGGCTCGTATCCCTGTGAGCGCGGAGGAATTGCCGGGTCTTGGCGAAGCCATCACCCCGGAGGGTGATGTGCGCACGCGGCCCGACATGTGGGCGGACAAAGGCGGGCTCGACGGCTTCTTCATCGCGCGGCTGGTGCGAGCAAAATAAGCATGACTGGAAGGGCCTGCTTGCCCTTGCCGGAGGGCGCTGATATGCCGGTTTGCATGGCGCGCGCGGTCAAGATTTCACCTTCCATCCTCTCTGCGGACTTTGCCCGGCTGGGTGAAGAGGTGAAGGCTATAGACGCGGCGGGCGCGGACTGGATCCATGTCGATGTGATGGACGGGCATTTCGTGCCGAACCTCACCATTGGCCCTGCGGTCGTCAAGGCGTTGCGGGGCTGGTCGAAAAAGCCGTTCGACGTGCATCTGATGATCTCGCCGGTTGATCCTTACATCGCGCAGTTTGCCGATGCCGGGGCGGACATGATCACGGCGCACCCCGAAGCGGGTCCGCACTTCCACCGCACCATTCAGACCATCAAGTCGCATGGCGTGAAGGCCGGTGCTGCGCTCAATCCGGCAACGCCAGCGGAGATACTCGCACCCGTGATCGAGGAGCTCGATCTGGTGCTGGTGATGAGCGTCAATCCGGGCTTTGGCGGGCAGAGCTTCATTGCAAGCCAGCTGAAAAAGATCGAGGCGTTGCGCACCATGATCGACGCGGCGGGCTCTGGCACACTTATCGAGGTTGATGGCGGCGTGAACCCGCAAACCGCGCGCCAGTGCGTGGAGGCGGGGGCGGATGCGCTGGTGGCGGGTTCTGCCGTCTTCTCCGGCGGGCCGGACCGCTATGCGGCCAATATCGCAGCTTTACGCGGGGATTGAGACCCGCCCATGGGCACGCTGATCACCAGCCGCGATCTGGCAGAGGCAACGGGCCGCCTGTTCGCGCAGGAAATGTCCAGCCTTGCCAATCTGATCGGGCCCTATCGCCTGTTCACCCTGTCGGCAGGGGCGCCGCGTGGCTTTGCCCATCTGGCAGAAGCAGGCCTTGCGGGCGATGCCCAGCGGGGCGGTGCATTGCTGGCGGGCCGGTTTTCTCTTGGCGGCGAGACGCTGAATGTCGCGCCGGGCGAAAGCGTCTGGGAATTGCCCGCGCCCTCGCGCGTGTTCGCCGGCCGGCTGCACGGCTTTGCGTGGCTTGATGACCTGCTGGCGGTGCGTGATCCGGCAGCGCGCGAGATCGCGCTGGTGCTCATCGATGACTGGATAGCGAGCTTCGGGCGCTGGAACAGCTTTGCGTGGAGCCCGGCGATTACGGCCCGGCGCGTGCGCGCCTGGCTCAATGCCGGAACGCTGATTGGCGAAGGTGACGAGCGCCGCGCCATCGATGCCCGTTTTAGAAGTCTCGCAAGGCAGTCCGCACGGCTGTCGCGTACCCTGTCGCTTCTGCCTGCCAGCGAAGAGCGCATCGAGGCAGCCATCACCGTCATCAAGGCGCAGATCAGCCTTGGCCTTAAAGACAGGCTGCGCGCCCGCGCCGAAAAGCAGCTGGTGGCGGACCTCAAGGCGCAGATCCTTGCCGATGGCGGGCATGTCAGCCGCTCGCCTCTGGCGGCGGCGCGGATCCTGGCGAGCCTTGTACAGATGGATGCACTGGCGACAGCGGCAGGTGTCAGCCTGAACGGTGAAATTCACCGCGCCATGGACAGGCTGGCCGGTGCGGTGCGCTTTTTCCGCCTTGGCCCCAAGGGGCTTGCCGGTTTCCACGGCGGAGGCGAGGGCACCACCCGCCTGATCGAGACGGCGCTTCGGGGCCGCGAGAAGGTGAAGCCCTTCAATGTCGCGCCGCATTCGGGCTATCACCGCGCGGAGGCGGGCGGATCGGTCGTGATCATGGACACGGCCGGCCCCGCCAGAGGCGCGCACGGGCTGAACGCCCATGCGAGCGCACTCAGTCTTGAATTTGCCCCGCCCGGTGGCCGCCTGATCGTCTGTTGCGGCTGGAGCGAGGATCAGCCCGCAAGCTGGCGTGAAGCGGTGCGGGCAACGGCCGCCCACTCGGCCCTGACGCTGGAGGAAACCTCCTCTGCCCGGCTCCTCAAATCCGGCTGGAAGCGCGAATTGCTGGGCCCACGCTTTGAGGCCGGACCCGATCCGGTGCGCGCGCGGCGCAATGAGGAAGATGTCGGCATCTGGCTGGAGGCCAGCCATGACGGATACCGTAAGGCGTTCGGCATGGGCGTGCGCCGGAGGGTGTTTCTTGCCGTCGATGGCGGGGATCTGCGCGGTGAAGACGGGATTTACCGGCCCGTCGAAGCGGGCCCTCCCGATGATCCTGAAAAGCTTTTGCGCTTTGCGATCCGCTTCCATCTGCATCCCGGCGTGAAGGCCTCGCTCTCGCGCGATTCCCTTAGCGCGCTGCTGGTTCTGCCCAATGGCGATGGCTGGCGCTTCCGCACCGATGGCGGGCCTGTCCGGCTGGAGCGCTCGGTCTATCTTGCAGCGGGCGGCGTGCCGGTGCGATCCACCCAGCTGGTCATCGCCGGAGAGGCGGAGGCCTTTGGGGGCGGCGACAGGCCGCCAAACCGTGTAAGATGGGCGTTTCAGCGCCTTGGGCGCGTCGGCGGCGCGTGATAGCCAATACTCTGATTTTGATGGAGCATTCCCCTCATGACCGATGAAACCCTTGCGCCGGTGCGCCGCGCGCTGATTTCGGTTTCCGACAAGACCGGGCTGGTCGCACGGGCAAAGAAGCTTGCCGAGCTGGGCGTCGACATCATCTCCACCGGCGGCACGCTGGCGACGTTGCGCGAATCCGGGATCGAGGCGCGCGATGCCTCCGATGTTACCGGCTACCCTGAGATGATGGACGGGCGGGTGAAGACCCTGCACCCGCGCATTCATGGCGGCCTGCTTGCCCGGCGCGACCGGGAAGATGATCTCGCCGCGATGGAAGAACATGGCATTCCGGCCATCGATCTTCTCATGGTCAATCTCTACCCGTTCGAGGAGGCGGTCGCTTCCGGCGCGGATATCGACGGCTGCATCGCGAAAATTGATGTCGGCGGCCCTGCCATGATCCGTGCGGCAGCCAAGAACCACGCCCATGTCACGGTCTGCGTGGAAGGCAACGACCTCGAAAAAGTCATCGCCGAAATGGAAGCCAATAACGGCCAGACCACGCTGGCCCTGCGCCGTCATCTCGCCGCCAAGGCCTTTGCCCGCACAGCCGCTTATGACAGCGCGATTGCCGAGCGTCTGGCCGCCGAGGTAGATGATCCTGACCGCAGCTTCTTTGCGGTCGGCGGCACACTGGCTCAAGGCCTGCGCTATGGCGAGAACCCGCACCAGAAGGCAGCGCTCTATGCGAGCCCCGCTCCGCGCCCCGGCATCGTCTCGGCCAAGCAGGTGCAGGGCAAGGAGCTCTCCTACAACAATCTCGCCGACGCGGATGCTGCCTTCGAGCTGGTCAGCGAGTTTGACCCTGAAGAGAACCCGGCGGTCGTGATCATCAAGCACGCCAATCCGTGCGGGGTCAGTGTCGCCGACACGCTGGTCAATGCCTATGACCGCGCCTTTGCCGCCGATCCGGTCAGCGCCTTTGGCGGGATTGTCGCGCTGAACCGCATGCTGGACGCCGACACCGCAGACCATATCGCCTCGCACTTCACCGAGGTCGTCATCGCGCCTTCAGCCGACGATGCAGCGCTGGAAATCCTGGCCGCGAAGAAGAATGTCCGTGTGCTGCTGACGGGCGGGCTGGCCGATCCGGCTGAAGCCGGGTGGAGCGTGAAATCGGTGG
>CAZCEG010000091.1:0-8644 GCA_964497275.1 uncultured Oceanicaulis sp. | reverse complement strand
AGTAGCGGTTCGATAGCAAAGGGTAGGGCCTTAACCCGTGCGCGAGCCTGCCGCATGGGAAGGTCTACACACAATAGACGCACATGTTCGCCCGGTACGAGGATGGCCTCGCTCCGGTGTCCCTGCGGACGCACCGCCCACGATGCTCCGTCCCGGGCAATCCGTGCCGGAGCAGGCCGGGCTCCCGCCTGTGCTTGGTGATCGACATTTTTGTGCCGGTTCGGGTGCATCTTCGATCCGTCCTGCCTCGTATCTCCATACGTAAGCCATCGCAGTCCGGCTTCAGGCCATGATGTTGAAACGATGAATGGGGAACAGATGAGGACGGCAAATGATCGCCGGCGCGTCAGCGCGCATCGCGAAGCAGGCATTACGCTCGTCGAGATGATGGTCGTTCTGGTCATCATCGCCGTTGTGGCGGCGCTGGTCGTGCCTAATGTCATGGGGCGGCCTGATCAGGCGCGCATCGCGGCAGCCCATACCGATATGCGGGCGATTGCCGCCGCGCTGGAAATGTACCGGCTTGACAACCGCACCTATCCGACAACCCAACAGGGCCTGCAGGCGCTGGTAACCCGGCCTCAGTCCCAGCCCATCCCGCCCAACTGGCACCCGGACGGATATCTGTCGCAGCTTCCGCTCGATCCGTGGGGTACGCCCTACGTGTATATCAGCCCTGCAACCGGCGGCCGGTTCGAGCTCGTCTCTTTGGGTGCCGACGGAGAAGAAGGTGGCGAGGGCGTTAATGCCGACCTCCGGTATTCCGAGATCAGACGATGAAACGCGCCGATGACGGTATCTCCCTGGTCGAAGTGCTGATCGTGCTGGCCATCATTGCGGCCGTCGCGTCCATGGCGGTGCTCTCCACAGGCAGCGCGGACCGGTCGGGCCGGGCAGGCCTTGAGGCGCAGCAATTTGCTGCCCGGCTGTCATTGGCGGCCGACAAGGCCCTCACCTCAGGCCAGCCAATTGTGCTGTCATGGAGCGAAGACCGATACGCATTCGATGCCTTGGCATCTGCGGGCGATGGCCGCCCCCCACGGCAGGCAGACCGCATACTGCCGCGCCCCCTGCAGCTGACGGGCGTCGTTCCACGCCGGTTTGTCATCGGAGCCGATCAGGCGAGCATCGCCCGGTGGCAAATTACCGACGGCCGTCAGTCTGCGGCGATTGTCTTTGATGGCTTCACCGCACAGGTGGACCATGATGATCGCTAACCAATGTTCCGGCGCGGTGCAGGGCGATTCCGGCTTCACGCTCATCGAGGCGCTGACGGCCATGACGGTTCTGGCAATTAGTGCTGCAGCCCTCATCGGGACCGCTGAAACCCATGGTGCCCGGATTGTGGCACTTGAAGAGCGCGCCGCTGCGCGATGGGCGGCAGAGCTGGTTCTCGCCGAGATGCGCGCTGACGTGCGTCCTGCCGATAGCGGTGACGCCGAAATTGACATGTTCGGGACGCAGGTCGCCGTACGCGTGGAGATGTCTGCAACCAGTGACCCCGATATTAGCGCCGTAATACTGGACGCGCAGGCGCAGGGTGCGCGTAGCGCCCGGGTCAGGATTACGGGGTTCGTAATGGCCGGGCAGGCTGGACCATGAACCCGGCCGCTCTGTCCCGCTTCGCGCCACTGGCAGTGGCATCGCTCGTCGCTGTGACGGCCGGCGCTGCACTGGCGCCGATCACATGGCACAGCCTCGGAGCAAGCACGTCTGGGCAGGCTCCCATGCGTCATGAGAACCGGCAAACAGGCTCGCAAGCGCGAGACAGACCAGACGTATCCGCAATTACCGCCATGGCACCATTCGGGCTTTATATCCCGCCAGACGCAGCTTTGCCCGAGACGGCCCGCGAAACAGAGCTGGGTCTGGTGCTTCGGGGTGTTCTCGTGGCTGCGCACCAGCGGGACTCCAGTGCATTCATTGCGCGTGGAAACGAGGTGAAGGCCTACGGCATTGGCGACGAAGTCGTTCGGGGTGCCATTCTGTCAGCGGTATACCGCGACCATATCCAGTTGCAGGTGGGCGGAGTCACCGAGACACTCTCCTTTCCCGACACTGCGGTGCAGGCGAGAAACCGCGCTGGCGTAGACAGTATCCGCGCGCGCCTATCGCCATCGGCGCGCGCCGCAGCCGCGCCTGCCGCGTCTGGCGGCAGTGAAGCCGCGCCCTCGGCAGAGGAAGTTATCGAGGACTATCGCCAACGTATCGCCCGCAACCCGCGCACCGTGCTCGACGGGCTGGGATTGGAACCTACCGGTGAGGGCTACAGAATTGGCGAGAATGCACCCGCGGTGGTCCGGCGCGCCGGGCTGCGGCCGGGCGATGTCGTCGTGCGTGTCAATGGCGAGGTGGTGGGCGATGTGGAAGCTGACCGCCGACTTTACGACCGGGTCGCAGCATCAGGCCAGGCCCGGATCGAGATCATGCGCGACGGCCGCACCATCTCCCTGTCATTTCCGCTCCAGTGAGTTCCATCATGAAATACCGTCTTGCGCCGAGCCTGCTTGCCCTCTCCCTTGCGCTTGCCACGCCAGGTCTGCAGGCGCAGGTGCCGCCGCCCGGTGCAGAAACGCTCGATGCCAGTGCGCCTGATACCTACGTAATCAATCTGCGCGGGGTGGAACTTGCCGAGTTCGCTGAACAGGTCTCGGGCCTGACCGGCCGCACGCTGATACTCGATCCGTCGGTACGCGGCACGGTGACCGTGCTATCGGCAGAGCCTCTGCCGGTAGAGGGCGTCTGGGCGCTGTTCCAGTCCGTACTGAGGGTCAATGGCTACGCGGCGCTGCCAGCGGGGAGCGGCTGGCGGGTGGTGCCACAGGCCCAGATACGTCAGTCAGGCGTGCCGCTGGCCCAGCAGGGAACTGGCCCAGCCACGCAAGACCTTGTGACCCGTCTGGTGCCGCTGCGGCATATCACATCCGAGGCAGCGGCCCGGACGCTTGCTCCGATGGTGGCGTCATTCGGTGCCGTTCAGGCCATAGACACCCCTAATGCCATCGTCATCACCGACTATGCCGAGACCGTGGAGCGCATAGAAACGCTGGCGATGGAAATTGATGCAGGAGATGGCGAACGGCTGGAGACGGTGCAGGTGAGGTTTGCGGACGCGGCAGAACTGGCCGCGTCCATCGAGCGGGTGATGTCCGGTTCCGGCCGGCCGGGACGCACGCCCCGCATAGCGGTAGACAATCGCAGCAATACTCTGCTGGTACGTGCATCCCGGGAGGCCATGGCAGAGATTTCCAATCTTGTGCGCGCGCTGGACCAGCCAGGTGCCAGCGCCGCCTCGGTAACGCGCGTGATCCGCCTGCGTCACACAGATGCCGAGATTATCACACAGATATTGCAAGGGGTTCTGACGGGTAGTGCGGGTAGTGCGCCGGTCAATCCGGTTGCCCGTAGCGCAGCCGTATCGCTCGCATCTGGCGAGGCTCAGACCGCTGACGATCTTGCGCAGCGTATTCTCGGACGTACGCCACCGGCAGCAGGAGTGATGACCGGCGAGCAGCAGGCGGCAGGCCGGATGCAGTCAGAGATGCCGGGTGGCGCGGCGCAATCGGCCGTCTTCGAGGACGTGTCGATCTTTCCGGCATCTGACATGAATGCGGTGGTGGTGCGCGGTCCGGCGGCTGCTATTGCGGAAATTGACGCGCTGGTGGCTGAGCTCGATATGCGCCGCCCGCAGGTCCTTATCGAGGCCGCCATAGTGGAGATCACCGGCGACGGGGCTGAACAGCTAGGCATACAGCTGGGGCTTGCGGGCGCAGCCCGGCGCGGCACGGTTGCCGCGACCTCGTTCTCCGATGCGGGGGTCTCGCTGCGATCCATACTGGCAACGCTCGGCGCACCAGCTGCCATTGGCCTTGCCAATAACGGGGCGACCATAGGCGCGGGCGGCAATGATTTTTCGGTGCTGGTGCAGGCCTTGTCCCAGACCACAAGCGCCAATCTCCTGTCCACGCCCAGTATTACAACGCTCGATAACCAGGTCGCTGAAATCGTGGTCGGCCAGAATGTGCCCTTCCGGACAGGCAGCTTCAGCACGGCAGGGAACACGACCAATCCCTTCACCACCATCCAGCGCCAGGATGTCGGCATTACCTTGCGCGTAGCGCCGCGCATTCACGAGGGCGACGTCATCCGCCTCGATGTATCTCAGGAAGTGTCATCGCTCGTTGCCGCCAATCTTGCCGGTGCAGCCGACCTCATCACCAATCGCCGAAGCATCCAGACGACGGTTCTGGCAGATGACGGGGAAACGATTGTCCTTGGCGGGCTGATCACCGACGATGTACAGGCCCAGACCAGCGAGGTGCCGGGCCTCGGCCGGATACCGCTTCTCGGCCGGGCTTTCCGGGCCGAACAGCAGACACGCACCAAGCGCACCCTGTTTGTCTTTCTCAGGCCTACGATATTGCGTGACGGTGCAGATGTCGCAGCCGCCTCGCGCGCGCGGTTCGACCGCCTGTCATCGGCCAGAACAGAGCCCGAAGACGTGCAGATGCTGTTCAGGCATCCTGAACAGCATCTGCCCGATACGCTCGACGAGATTTACTGAGCTGCCCCGTTGGCACGCACAATGTGAAGATTGGTGTCCAGCTGGCGCGTATCGACATCACGGTTGCCGTCCAGCGCGAGATCGAGCTGGGCGCTCAGCGAATAGCTGCCGTAAGAGGGTGTCTCGAAAACGGCTTCGCCGCCAGCATCGCTCTGGCGGACAATCATTTCACCGGTGCTGTCCGTCAATACGATGTCCACATTTTCGCGCACGCCGCCATCATGCAGGATCCGAACCCTGAGGCTCTGCTCAGCATCAAACGGATTGGTCAAGGGAACGATTTCGAGCTCGAAGCCCGCGGGCCGGGCGAGCTCTGCGCTCCAGCCTGTCAGCGTTGTGCCGGAGCGCACCGAGTAGAAAGCGCGGCGATAACCGGGATGGTCCGCTTTGGACCCGCGCGTATAACGCCCCTCTGAAGTCTGTATTGTGGGGCCCGGCTCATAGACAAACCGCGCCGCTATCACGGTCGCATCCGGCTGTGCCGGGCGCAGCCTGACCTGATCGCCAGCTTCGAGCCGCTCGATCGCCACGGGCGCGCCGGCTCCACCAAGAAGAACGGCATAGGTCACCAGGCTGGTATCATACCGGCCGGGCGGCTCTCCAGGATGCCCCCAGGCGATCAGGAAGCCTCCGGACCCGTCAGGGTCAGCCCACGCCTCGTGTGCGTGGACGGTTCCGGTAAGGGCGGCAAGGGCGCAGGCGGATGCAACAAGGTGACGGATAATCATGAGATCAGATGTCCTTTCGGTGGTCAGAGGCTATAGGCGAGCGTGAGCCGGACCGTCCGGCCGGGCTGATTGATCTGTGAGAGGTGTCGCCGATAGGCGGTGTCGAACACGTTCGACACCCCGAAATCGACCCGCAAGGTATCGGCACCCGGCTTCCAGTTCGCGAAGAGGTCAAGCGTCTCGTGGGCTGGTGTGGAGATTATGGTGAAGGGCCGGTCCGGCACCCGGTCCTGGGCGCGGGTAAGGACCAGCCGCCCTCCTGTCTCCAGATTGAGCCCCTGCCAGCGGCGCGCAGCGGTCAGGACCAGCTCATCTGCGGGTAAGCTCTGCAGCGGCTCATTCCGCTCCAGATTATCGCCTCTAAGGCGCTGATACCCGGCGAGGATGTAGAAGCTATCCGTATCGTAGCGCGCCAGCATTTCCACGCCGCGCACACGCGCTTCACCGACATTGATGAACTGCGTCGTGGTGGCAAACACCACCTGCTCGATGAAATCGTCGATATCGTTCTGGTAAGCGTTAATGGTGAGCTCCAGCCGGTCAGCCTGCGAGAACAGCCCCCGGCGCGCGTAACGCAGTCCCAGCTCGCGGTTTGACGCCTCTTCCGGTCTGAGTGCCGGATTGGGGATGTACTCGTTGCCGGGGAAGTGCGGACCACCTACGAAGAGCTGGCGCAGGCCCGGAGCGCGGAACGCCCGGGAATAGCTGGCATAAAGCGTGAAGCCCGCCGCCGGCGTCCAGCTGGCGGTAATCTGCGGTGACGTATTCTCCAGCCGTGCCGCCTCGAGGTCATCGCGGTCGGCGTCAAGCATGATGCGGTCATAGCGCACACCCGGACTTAGGGTGATCTGCTCGGTCACGGCCAGTTCGCTATCGACAAACACCCCCACCGTGCGTTGCCTGGAGCTTGCAAATCCCGGATTAGGCTGGCCATCGGCCAGACCGGTCTGCCGGTCGCGATAGGCCTCAAGGCCGTAGGTTAAACGCAATGGACGGCCCGCAAGCGCCATGTATGACGTATTGACCGCATCAAGGCCGAGTGTATCGAGTCCGTTAAACCGTGTTCCGCCCGTGTCAGGGCGCACCTCATCCATGTCGAGCCGGTTATGATAGACAGCAATATCCGGGTTCAGCAGTCCGCGCGTCCGAGCGTTATCCCGATAGCGAAGTGAGACGGTGCGCTGGTCGATCTCACGATCCACTATGTCACCCTGCGGCCGGTCAGCCGTGGTCAGGCTGCGGCTGTCATCCACAAAGGTGAGATAGCTGGCTTCCAGCCGTCCGCCCAAAGCAAGCTCGTGATAGCCCTTTACCAGCGCCGACGTGGACGCACTGCGTGTGAAGGCCACCCTGTAGCCGTTACCGTCGCGGTAGTCACCACCATTGCGCGCACTTACACTCGCAATCGCACCTGTGCGATCCGCCCTGACGGCGCCGATCAACGACCCGGACACCTGGTCTCCATTGTCCTGATAGGCGGGCGTAAGGCGCAGTCCTGCCCGTTGCCCCTGCCGGAGGAAGCCATCCGCGCCGAGCGTCTCGAAATTGATGACACCACCAATGGCCCCGCTGCCGTACAGCGTCGAACCCGGACCACGCAGGATTTCGATCTGCTGCGTAAGCTGCGGGTCGATGAAGGCGCGCCCGCGATGGGTAATGTCGAAATTCTGACGCGCTCCATCTATGCGGGTAACCACCCTCGCACCACCCAGACCGCGTATATTGGGTTGCATTGCTTCTGGCCGGCCGCCCCCTTCGCTGGTCGCACCGGGAATGGTGTCAAGCAGATCAGCCAGCGTGCGCGCCTGGAAGGTCTCGATATCCTCGCGGGTGATGACTGACACCGGTGCATTAACCTCGTCGCGGCTCTGCGCAATCCGCTGAACACGCACGGTGATCACTTCCACATCGGTATCGCGGGCGTCTTCGCCCGTTTCATTGGCATGCGTGAGGGGCGTGCACGCCGCTGCTGCGGCAATCGCGGCAGTGATCATGTATTTCATGGCTTGCCTCATGGCTTGCCTCATGTGCGTGTGTCACGGCGCGCGCGTGATGCTGCGGCCCGAAAGCAGAGACGCGGAGCGCGGGTGATCGGCTTCAAAAAAGTGCACGCCGAGTTAGCCCGGCATCCGGACAGCGTGGCCACGCGTAACTGGCGTGTAGGCAGAGACGACCAATACGGTCGGCGCTGCGCCATTAGCTCTGGGGGCACATTGTGACACGTATAGCCAGCCTGCTGTTTTTCGCGCTCATCATCATCCTCGCAGCCTGTTCACAAGGCAGCAGCGAGGATCAGTCTGCGCCGGAGCAAGCCCCGGACGCTGGACTGTTCTCTGCCTTGCCAGGCGATCTGGTCGTGCGCCTTGAGGCCAGCATCGAACCCCACTGGACCCAGTGCGAGGACGTCTGGGTTACGCAGTTTGCCCGCCGTGACGGCAGCCCGCATCCCCATGCCTTCATAATGGCCGCAGCGCTGAGGCTGCACCATGACCGCGACCTTGCAGATATCGATACAGGACAACCGGTACGTCTCCATATCGCGTCTGGTATGCACCGGGTATATCAGAGAGAGGACATGCCCCGCCGCCAGCCGGCCCAGGCTCCCGGATGGAGCGAGTGGGTCGCGCTCGCCGCTCCCGAACTGCCGGTCTGGTCAGTTCAGAAGGTGGACGAGGCGTGGGACGTTACATTCCGTCCGGAAGCTGAAGATGCCGACCATGGCCGCTATGCGCGCCAGTACGTCGCCCCGGACTGCTCCGACGTCCCTGAAGGATAATGCCATCCGATGGCCTTGATGGAGGCGATAGCCGGCGCCGCACTACTGACAGCTCTTGGCGCGCTGGCGATAATTGACGCCAGGACCTTGCGTCTGCCAGACATAATCACCTTGCCGCTGACCGGTGCGGGTCTTGTGTTTGCTTATCTGTCGGAGCGCGATATCTGGCTGCATGTGGCTGCGGCTGCGGTGGCCTACGGCTCTCTGGTAGCCTTGGAACTCACCTACAGGCATTTGCGGGGCCGTGACGGGCTGGGGCGCGGTGATGCCAAGCTGTTTGCAGCAGGCGGTGCCTGGTGCGGGCCGGCCGCATTGCCGCTGATCCTGCTGGCAGCGAGCCTTTGCGCACTGGCATTTGTTTTGGGACTGCGCTTAACGCGGCATCGCGTTAATGCAGAAACAAAAATAGCCTTCGGTCCGTTTCTGGCATTTGCGATAGGGGGCGTCTGGCTGACGCAGTATGGCTTCTGATCGGGGCCACGGACCGTTCGCACAGGTTCAATGACGACAGTATGCGTAAGGATGATAATTTGAGGGGCTGTCCCATATGTTCAGCTTCGTGAGTGTGGTTTGAGC